>JAAYSL010000085.1 GCA_012518315.1 Bacillota bacterium
CTTCACTACGGGTTGGGCTTTTGGGGCATAGCTACCTTATCTACGATGATTTTGCCAATATGCAGATAGTAACTCGCCTAAAGAAGATGGGTGCGGAGGTACTCACCGTAGATATGCTGCCTTCAGAAAGACTTGAGGCCCAAGCTGCCAAGTGGAGGAAGCGTATGTTTTGGACATCTGGTCGGCGCATTCTAGGTGCGGCTTGGGAATATGTGGAGATGTCTGTAGATGGTATCGTCTATGTCACTGCTTTTGGTTGTGGCACTGACTCTCTGACTGCTGAATTGGTCGAACGCACCGTCCGACGCCGCTCCAAAATCCCCCAGCTAATCCTGAATCTAGATGAGCATACCGGGGAAGCCGGGGTTATTACCAGGCTGGAAGCCTTTATCGACATGCTTAGATGGAGGCAGACTCGATGAAGATAACCTTTCCCCATATGGGTACAGCTTATATACCCTTTCGTGCTTTGCTGAGTGGTCTGGGCCATGAGGCGATAGTACCCCCTATGTGCACCCAGAGGACTCTTAGTCTGGGTACCCGTAATGCACCTGAGTCAGCTTGTTTGCCTCTGAAAATCAATATTGGCAATTACCTGGAAGCTGCTGAAAAGGATGCAGAAGCTGTCTTGATGGCGGGAGGAATTGGACCTTGCCGCTTCGGCTTTTATGGAAATGTACAGCAAGAGATTTTACGGGACATAGGTAGTGATTTGCAGATGCTCATCCTAGAACCTCCAGCTAGCGGCTGGCAAGACCTTTTGGAAAAACTTGGTCAGCTGGCTAAAGGCGCTAGTAGAACGCAGATCGTCAGAGCTCTTCGCTTAGCTTGGGCCAAATTTGTCGCCTGTGACCGGCTGGAACGGTTAAGCCTTAGAGTAAGAGCGTATGAAAGGCAAAGGGCTAGTACGACCAAGGCTTTAGAACAAGCACTGGCAGGGGTCGATGTGGCATCTACCGTAACCGAGGTTACTTTGGCATTGAAAGAGGGAATAACCAGGCTTAATTCTCTGCCACAGGAACCTGATCGCCCCATACTCCAAGTGGGAGTGGTAGGGGAAATCTACACTGTTCTGGAGCCCTTCGTGAATTTCAGGTTGGAAGAGCAATTGGGTGAAATGGGTGTTGTGATCCACCGCGAGATTTGGTTTAGTGAGTGGATTATTCACCATATCATCCTCTCGTCCCTACGTTCAAGACGCATTGCTAGGCTCCGCAACTTGGCGGCACCCTACCTTAATCATTTCGTTGGTGGCCACGGCTTAGAGTCGGTTGGTCACACGGTTCAGCTGGCCCAGGCAGGGGTAGATGGTGTGATCCATATCCTGCCTTTCACTTGCATGCCGGAGATCGTGGCCCAAAGTGTCTTGCCTTTGGTCAGTCAGGATTACCAGCTGCCGATTTTGACCATTGTAGTAGATGAGCATTCGGCGGCCGCAGGAGTGCGCACAAGGTTGGAAGCCTTTATTGATCTACTATCTAGTCGACGGCAGGAAGGTAGACGGAAGCTTAGCCGTGATAAACCCGTCAGTGACCTAGTGTTAGCCGAGGTAACCCCTGACCAGTGATAGTGACTATCAGGAAAAGTGACCATAGAAGAGGGGCTTGTCATTGCCAAACAAAGATGAATTCTTCCTAGGTATTGATGTTGGATCCGTTAGTACGAATCTGATCATTGTCGATGGCTCAGGCGAGATCCATCACAAAGAATATCTGCGCACCCAAGGTAGGCCTATACCAGCTGTACAGTCGGGATTAGCTGCCATTCGGCAAGCCATGCCAAACATCCAAGTAAAGGCGGTGGGTACCACCGGCAGTGGCCGTCAGCTGGCGGCAGCCATCATCGGTGCTGACATAGTGAAGAATGAGATCACCACCCATGCCGTGGCAGCTACGCATTTTCGTCCGGATGTCCGGACAGTGATCGAGATCGGTGGCCAGGATTCTAAGATTATCATCTTGCGAGAAGGGGTAGTCACGGATTTTGCCATGAACACTGTCTGCGCGGCTGGCACTGGGTCATTTTTGGATCAGCAGGCGGCTAGACTAGGAATTCCCATTGCTGAATTCGGAGAAATAGCTCTCCAGGCCGAAAACCCCGTCCGTATTGCCGGCCGCTGTACAGTGTTTGCTGAGTCAGATATGATCCACAAGCAGCAGATGGGGCACAGGGTCTCCGACATCCTGGCTGGGTTGTGTGCTGCTATGGTGCGTAACTACCTTAACAACGTGGGCAAGGGTAAGGAAATCCGTCCTGTGGTACTTTTTCAAGGGGGAGTAGCTGCCAACCGAGGTATGCGAAAAGCCCTAGAGGAGGAGCTTGGCTGCCCAGTTGTGATCCCGGCAGCTTTTGATGTCATGGGCGCTTTGGGAGCAGCTTTGCTGGCTAAGGATCACATTGAGCGAAGGGGGCAAGAGACGAATTTCCGGGGCTTTACTGTCAGTGAAGCTAGCTATAGTGTAGGTAGTTTTGAGTGTCCTGCCTGTGCGAATCATTGCGAGATCATCAATATCTCCATGGAAGGGCAGCTTGTCGCCCGCTGGGGTTCTCGTTGTGGAAGGTGGGAGGTGGAGCAAGGGGCAGGCTCTCTAACTCCCCATAATGCTTCATGAGAACAGATTCATGAAAACCGAAATTCAGCTACCGATTTGCTTTGGAAATGATCGCTTGTGAGCGTCAGCAAACAGGCGGGGAGGATGTCAAGAGGTGAGAACTACAGCTTAGCATAAACAGTTGACCTGGTGGTATTAGCCCACGGAAAAGTTGACTCATAGCCCCTCAGGCTTCGATTGACCGGCGGCAGTGACTGTGTTATCATAGGACATAATTGCTGCCGTATTTGGGAAGATGAGGGGGAGGGTTAGGAGTTGCTTCGGGGAACCATGGCAATCGATGCAAGGGGTCACCTTGTGATCGGTGGATGTGATGCAGTAAAACTAGCCCAGGACTATGGAACACCCCTTTATGTGCTAGATGAGGCAGCACTTCGTGAAAGAGCTAGGGAGTATCGCCAGGCTTTCTCCCGATACTTGCCAGGCAGTGAAGTGATTTATGCAGGGAAAGCACTGCTTAATACTGCCATTTGCCGGATTATGGCTGAGGAGAACTTAGCTCTAGATGTGGTTTCTGGTGGAGAACTATATACTGCTTTGGTGGCTGCCTTTCCCACGGAAAAGATCTATTTTCACGGGAACAACAAGTCTAGACAAGAATTGGCCATGGCCCTAGACCACCGTGTAGGCCGTATAGTAGTTGATAGTTTTTATGAACTTAAACTACTTCAGGAACTAGCGGCTGCGCGTAATACTGTAGCCAATATTCTTGTACGGATTACTCCTGGGGTTGAACCCAATACCCACTCATATATCCAGACTGGCCAGTTTGATTCCAAATTTGGTTTTCCGCTAGGGACAAAAGACACCCTTGCTGCGATAGAAGCCGCAGATCAGATGCCGAATCTGCGTCTTTGGGGCTTGCATTGCCATATAGGTTCTCAAATCTTCGGCTTGGAGTCTTTCGTTACTGCTACTAAGGTAATGGTTCGTTTTCTCGCTGAGATTAAGGAGAGCCTCGGTCTTGAGATCATGGAGCTGGATTTAGGTGGTGGGCTGGGTATTCGTTATCATGATGGTAATGAGCCACCAAGCCTCGGCGAATATGCCAAAGCACTTGGTGAGGCTATTTGTGAGAGTTGCACCGAGCTGGAACTGCCGATTCCGAAAATCATGGTTGAGCCCGGGCGCTCGATTGTAGGAGAGGCGGGTACAACTCTCTATACAGTCGGCTCTATTAAGGATATTCCCGGTGTAAGGCGATATGTGGCTGTTGATGGTGGTATGGCGGACAATCCCCGGGTTACCCTTTACCAGGCTGTCTATGAAGCATGCCTGGCCAATAAGGCAAAAGATGAGCCTAAAGAGCTAGTCACAATAGCTGGCAAATGCTGTGAATCCGGTGATATGCTGATCAAGGATATCATGTTGCCACCGGCGGAACCCGGAGATGTGCTGGCGGTTTTTGCAACCGGCGCGTATAATTACTCCATGGCCAGCAACTATAACCATCTACCAAGACCTGCCATGGTCACCGTATACAAAGGGATGAGTGAGATCATAGTTGAACGGGAGAGCTATGTGGATTTGATTCGTCTAGATCGTGTGCCTCCTCGGCTAACCACGTCTACGGAAACCTTGGCGGGGAAACTAACGTAACCCCCGCATGATTCTGCATTGTCTAGTTGCACGGTATTGGCGGGCAGAGGGGAGTCGATTTGAGTTTGAGCATCCAGCAGATTATCTTGATGGTACCTGCCA
>JAAYSL010000086.1 GCA_012518315.1 Bacillota bacterium
ACGCTATCATCATATACTAGATCCGACTACCGGTTACCCTGCGGAGAACTGCTTGGTTAGTGTTACCATTGTTACCCCATGCTCAATGACCGCAGATGCACTGTCTACTGGAGTCTTTCTTTTGGGTAGAATACGGGGCTTAGCACTTCTGGAAGAGCTAGATGGTGTTGAAGGCATCTTGATCACTAGCGACCGGCAAGTCTATGTTACCAGCGGCCTTCGGGGTCAATTGAAGTCGCTGGCACGGGGGTTTGAACTCCATGACGAAGGGTAAGTATTTTAAGACGGGTGATCTCATCATCTACGGGACTCTCTTGGTGATTTTCATCCTAGGCACCGTAATGGTCATTGGTAGTAAGCAAATATCATCTACTACTGCCGTGGTCACACTAGATGGCGAGGAAATCCACAGGATTAACCTTGGCTTAGTCGATGAACCCTATGAGTTTCGGGTAGAGACCACTCAAGGCGACTATAACATCATTCGGGTGGAAAATGGGCGTATTCGTGTAGTGGAGGCCTCCTGCCCCGATAAGATTGATGTGAAACAAGGCTGGATCTCAAATGCCCATCAATCCATTGTGTGCCTCCCCAATCGTTTGGTGATTCGCATCATTCAAGACAAGCCTGAGACAGATAGCACTATCGATGGTTTGGCTTTTTAAGTCAGAGGCTTTTTGAACTATAGATCACGTTGTGCCACTAGGAAGGAGCCACCTATGTCTATTCGTCGCATAACCTGGATCGGTATTCTTGTCTCCCTAGCTTTAATGATGCACGGGGTGGAGCGGCTATTGCCCATACCACAATTGGCCCCCGGTGTAAAGCTAGGGCTAGCCAATATCGTCACCTTGGTGGCACTCAGCATCTTGCCTCGGGGAGATGCTTACCTCATCGTGATCATACGCAGTACTCTAGGGGCCCTATTGGGTGGTGGTGCCAGTGCCATGCTCTTCAGCCTGGCCGGTGGCACTTTCAGTTTTCTTGCTATGGCATTCTTGATGCAGTATCGAGAGACTCTATTTAGCCTGCCTGGCATCAGTATCGCCGGAGCCTTCTTGCATAATGTCGGGCAGCTTTTGATGGCAGCACTAATCGTGGAAACCTTTAATATCGCTATCTATTTTCCCGTTCTGGTGGCCTCTGCATTGGTGACCGGCTTTTTCACTGGTATCGTCAGTGACATGATCATTACTGCTATCACCCATGCTCGGCTCCAGCCAATGGGGTTGTCAGACCACACTCCTCGGCCCCGAAATGCCAAGCCACTCAGGCACATCGAAAGCCACGAGACCACGCGACTATAATTACTAATCACTACGGCCACAGCCCCAAGCAAGTACCGCTGAGGGGCCTATTCACGTTGGTAGATACAATATGAGACCCGCTTAAGATTAGCTACCTCTGGCTCCATGAGGTTCTCTGCACTACCCACGATAAATATGCCACCGGGGATCAGGGATTCGCTGAACTTCTTTGTCAAAAACATCTGTGTTTCTGGGGTAAAATAGATGAAAACATTGCGGCAAAGGATCAGGTGAAAGCCCCTATCAAAGGGATCCTCCAGGAGGTTTTGCCTTTCAAACCTAACCAGGCGCTTGATGTTATCACTTAACTTCCAGAGCTGACCTTCCTTGGTGAAGTGCTTGTCCTTGTACTTGGCCGGCAAGCTATTCAAGAGGTTTTCGGTATAGACCGCTTCCTTTGCTTTGGCCAAAGCACCTACATCGAAATCAGTGCCTAGAAGGGTATGCCTTCTGCCAGGGGATATCTCTTCGAGAAGCATGGCAATTGTGTAAATCTCTGGCCCGGTGGAACACCCCGCGCTCCACACCTTTAATCGGTGGTAACGCTTGACTAGATCGGGCAACACCTTTGTCTCGATCTCCTTAAAGACAGTCACATCCCGGTAAAACTGCGAGGTATTGATGGTCAAGTACTCAGTAAATCTTCCCCGTTCCTCGGAATCAGACTGCAGGGTCTTTATGTATTCACCATAATTGGCGGCTCCGACCCGATCAAGCCATTGGTTGATCCGTCTTTGCATCTGCTGCTGTTTATAGTGGTTTAGATCTAGCCCAATGGTATCTTTTAGTTTCCGCTTAAAGACTTCGTAATCCATTAAACTTAGACTCATTACCTTTTGCCAACCCTTTGCATTAGTTTTGTTGCCGCCTGCACAGCAGCATCACCGATTCGATCCAGAGGCAGGATATAATCGGCATCACCATTCTCCACCACGGCCCTGGGCATACTGTAGATTACAGAGGTGCGCTCATCCTGAACGATAGTCACTCCACCCTGAGCCTTGATCTTTGCCATTCCCGCTGCTCCATCTTTGCCCATGCCGGTCAAAATCACGCCAACCAACTGATTGGAGTAGACGGCCGGTAGACTAAGCAAAGTCACATCCACAGATGGACGCACATAATTGACCGGTGGTGCCTGGTTGAGCCGGATGATTCCATCTGATGACACAACCATATGATAATCCCCCGGGGCTATGTAGACCACCCCGGCACTAATCCGATCTCCATCTTCTGCTTCTTTCACTTGGATACTACAGATCTGATCAAGTCGCTCTGCCATAGATCGGGTAAACCCTGCCGGCATGTGTTGGACGACCAAGACTCCCGCCGATAGGTCTGGGGGAAAGCCACTAATGACTGTCTCTAAGGCTCTAGGTCCACCGGTAGATGAACCAATAGCGATGATTGTGTCCGGGCGAAGAGGTCTGAAATCAACCAAAGGTCTTGGTGGCCTCGGGGCCTTGGCCTTCTTAGGTATATCTATCACAAGCTGCCCCAAGCTGGCCTCTCTAGGCACCGCCTGCCTTGGTGTAGGCCTTGCCTTAGGCAAGGTCGGTTGATCTTTCACCCGTTCCACTAGCTGGATGCGGGCTAGCGCGGCCGCCTTGATTTTCCTGATTAGTTCATCTTGAACTTTTTCAATATCTAATGAAATCGGTCCCGACGGCTTGGGGATAAAATCTATCGCCCCTAAAGCTAGGGCTTCCATGGTCGCCTGAGCACCAGACTGTGTCATGCTACTTAGCATGACCACCGGCACTGGGTGGCTTTGCATCAAGTCCCTCAGGGTTTCAAGGCCATTCTTGCGGGGCATCTCCACATCCAAAGTGACCACATCGGGCCTGAGCCTAGCAACCTTCTCTAAAGCATCAATGCCATCCCGGGCAGTTCCGATCACTTCCAAGGAGGCATCATCTGTGATCATGTCACTGATGACTTTTCGCATAAACGCCGAATCATCCACCACGAGAACTTTGGTTTTGGCCATCAACCTTCACCTCACTCTGCCGGTATCTGCCGATCAATACATATCCTTAGATAGCTACTATGAAACCGGCTGCGATATCTGTTAAGCTAGATCCGACGCAAAGTGGCCTCAACCTATTAGATCTCTCGGGGCTTATCGCCAATGCTCTGTACCACCACAATTCCGTCCTTCACGTAAAGAGTCATCTTGCGTCCACTATTGCCTTCTACATCTTCACCCCGTAAAGGTACATTATTGAGCTGCAAATGCTCTTTGACTGCCATCACATTTTGCCTGCCTACATTTAATGATGCCGCTTGCAGCTTTGGAAAAAGATTGGCACCACCCGCGATCTTAGCTTGAAAAGCACTGCGGCGGCCACCGGCTTGCATCACCGCTTCGACTAAAGCCGGTATAGCGGTATCGGCAAACTTCCCCGGCTGAGTAATACCTTTGCCATCTTTACTGGCAGCCAAGAACACATGGGCCATACCACCCACCATACGCTCCCGATCATAGATGGCTACCCCAACACATGACCCTAACCCGACAGTTACAAGTACACCGTCTGCCCTAGCCACCTCAATCTGTCCCATATTCACGAATATCTCTGCCATTACCCTCTATCCGTTCCCAACAGTATTTTGAAGAACTTGCCAAAGCCCGCTTTGCCGGGAATCAACATAATGTGACCGGCGATTTGCTTCCCTTCGGAAGCAAAGTCAGTCTTGATCACAGTAATAAAGTCATCCAAGATCTCGGCCCCGGCCAAAATCGAGCTCCAGATGGCGCCAGCCATGTCTATAGCTAAACCTGGCACAGAAGGCATGATCATAAGGCCCGTCATCTCAGATATTGCATTTAGGTAGGAAGTAATCACTATGTTCCCGACCTCTTCTAGTACAGAGCACCCCATCTCATCGAACTTGGCTGACTCTTCTCCCAACATGGAACCTACCAGTTCCTTGGCACTGCCCTCGGGGATCAGGAAGGCCATATGCCCATCTACATCTCCGGATACAGCGATATAGATGCCGGCCACGATTGCCTCCGGTCCCCCTATAAGTGTTGTGGTCTCCGGAAGGCTCAAAATCGCAACCTCGGGGACCACCATCTCCAGTTTCCGATCCTGGAGCATCATCGATAGTGCGGATGTAGCATTACCTGCTCCAATATTGCCCAATTCCCTAAGCAGGTCTAGCTGCTGCGGTGTTAGTTGCTGGCTATCATCCATTGACTAGTCCCCCATCTCACTGACCTGACACTTTACGCAATGATTCAATGATTCTCTCTGGCTGGAATGGTTTGACGAGAAAATCTTTGGCACCGGCGCTCAGGGCCTCGATGACCATTGGCTTTTGCCCCATGGCACTACACACAATTACCTTGGCATTCGGGTCTATCTCTAGAATCTTCTTAATGGCCGTGATTCCATCCATTTTGGGCATGGTGATATCCATGGTTACTACATCGGGCCGCAACTCCGCATAAAGGTTGACAGACTCTTCTCCATCCGCGGCCTCGCCTACCACCTCATACCCATTTTTCTCTAGGACGTTTCTAAGGCTCATTCGCATAAAAGCGGTGTCATCAGTCACCAAGACTCGTTTAGCCATTGTTCTCCCTCCGTGTCCTCGTTCTCCTTGTGAGCTTATCGCTGGGTAGCAAGTTCATTGAGAACTGCAGAAATATCTAGTATTAGGGCCACAGTCCCATCACCAAGTACCGTTGCACCAGCCACTCCCTTGACATCACCTAGAATTGAGCTAAGCGACTTAATCACCACTTCTTGTTGGCCCAACAGCTCATGCACGATTAGTCCGGCCTTCATGGCCCCAGCCTCGACCACAATCACCGGCAACCCGTCTCTGTGACTCGATACACCAAAACCCAGTAGCTGGGCCAAATCCAGAAGGGGAAGTACTTCATTGCGAAGGGTAATCACTTGCTCACCGTGGATGGTCTTGATGGCATCCCGGGACACCCTTAAGTTCTCTCGCACTGATTGAATAGGGATGGCACACATCTGCCCACCACTCTCAACCAATAGCGCCCGAATGATGGCTAGCGTCAAGGGCAGACGCAATGCAACTGTGGTTCCTCGCCCTAGTTCACTGCGTAAATCAACTGAGCCATTCATGCTCTCTAAGGCGGCTTTTACCGCATCCATACCCACACCGCGGCCCGACACATCAGTCACTTGGTCATTGGTGCTAAATCCCGGCTCAAAGACTAGTCCTTGAGCTTCCTGAGGAGTCATTTTCCCAGCCTGATCCCTGGTAATAAGACCAACCTGTACAGCCTTGGCCTTGACTGCTTCAACATCAATTCCTCGGCCATCATCGGCAACCTCGATCACCACATGGCTACCCTCATGCCTGGCTTCAAGGCGAATCTTGCCACCGACAGGTTTACCTTGCCTGACTCTTTCCTGCTCTGTTTCCAGACCATGATCGATGGCATTGCGAATTAGATGTACCAAAGGATCTCCGATCTGGTTCATCAAAGACCGGTCCAGTTCTGTCTCCTCACCGACAACCTGAAGATGAACTTCTTTCTCGGCCGCCTTAGCCAAATCCCGCACCATACGGGGAAAGCGGTCAAACACCTGCTTGACAGGCACCATCCGCAGTTTCATAGCGGCATACTGCAGTTCAGTGGTCACCCGATCCATTTGAGCGACAGCCGCCCGGGCATGTCCATTTTCGATATTCTTTGCCATCTCCATCACTTGTGTGCGGCTGATTACTAGCTCACCGACGAGGTTATTTAGCTCATCCAGGCGTTCTGTTTCCACTCTTACGAACTTCTCTACAATTCGGCCATATCCATTGCCTTTGGTTCGATCCCGGCGAATTGCTATAGCGGGCCCACCTACTGCCTGATCCTTCTGCCCTAGATCCGATGTCACTGCCCCATCTTCCGGAGTTACTTCTGTGATAGTCACTTCCACTATCTCGGGAATCTGAAGGATAGCGTTTTTCACCTCAGGGGCACTTTGATGGGTAAAAAGCAGCACAGTAAAGTAATCATCAAACCGCTCATCATCTATATCCTCGGCGGAAGGAACTGATTTGACTACTGTACCAAGCTTCTCTAGTGCTTGAAAGACAGTATAAGCCCTAACCGATTTCATTAAGACATTCTCTCGCATAACCACAGTTACCCCAAAGGATGAATAACCCTTGCCAATGGCTTCTTTAATCAGCTCTCGGTCATACTCATTCAGGGGCAAGGTGGGAGTATCCCCTACTTCTATCTCCCTCGCTGCCATGCCCAAACCAGACTTCTCGGCATGGACAGAGGTCTTATCCAAGATGCGGGCTAGCTGTTCTTTCAGCGCGGCTGTATCAGTATGGACTGTATCAGAGCTAATCACCTCTTCGATAATCAACTCCAGCATATCAACGGAATCAAACAGGGTATTGACGAGCTCCGCTGAGGCCGCTATCTCACCATTGCGCAGAGCATCCAAGAGGTTTTCCATATGATGCGTAAAATCCGCTAGCTGTGTGTATCCCATGGTGCCAGCCATTCCCTTCAGGGAGTGGGCGGCTCGAAACATCTCAGCAATCAGCTCCGCATCGTTGGGTGTCTGCTCAAATTGCAAGAGATTTTCGTTTAGGGACTGAATGTATTCCCGGGCCTCCGCGGCAAACACATCTTTGTATTCCGAAAAATCCATTTGCCTTGATTCCTCCTAACGAGCCCACACCATGCCACTTTACCAAACAGTGGAGATTCTCTCTTTTGGTGTAGAGATCTCGGTGAGCCTCACACCAAACTGCTCTCCTACTACTACGACCTCACCTTTGGCGATGAGGACATCATTGGCTAGTATCTCAATGGGCTCCCCATCCAAAGTATCTAGTTCCACAATAGAACCTGGCCCCAACCGCAAGATGGTCTCAATGGGTAGGCGGCTTCTGCCTAGGATTGCTCTAACTTTGACTGGGATGTTGCGGATCAACTCGATATTCAAATTACCAAGGTCCCCTAAGCCATAGCCCAGGCCCCCACCTTCACCGGGAGGATAGTGCCAAGGCGGCTGCGAACCAACACTCCCTAGATCGGCCTCATCCCACTTAACCGCCGCAACTTCATCGGCGGCGGTGGTGGGGGTGATCTCTTGCTCCACAGCCGGTCCACCGGCCATATACGCATCGGGACTCAGCAGCCTTGCTACTGTATTTCGGGCAAAGTCTAGCTCGATGAGCTGCAGCATTTCACTATCTATCAATCCGTCAACCTGAAGCCGGAAGGCAACCTGTACCACTGGTTCAGTCACCTGTAGTGCCTCATCGGCGGCCGCCAGATTTAACTGTTCCACGTCAGGGGGAGAGATCTGGATTCTCGTACCGAACATATCAGACATAGAGGTGGCAGATGAGCCCATCATCTGATTCATGGCCTCTGTCACCGCACTAACATGTAGGTCAGTGAGTACCTCGGGAGGGTTGAGGCCATCTTCCCCCATCATGAGACTGGCGATCACTGCTGCATCTCTTTCCTGAATAACCAATAGGTTGCTGCCTTCAAGGCCCTCGACATAGTTCACAGCAATAACTAGACAGGGGATGGGGTACTTGGTCTGCACCTCCTCCCTAGAAGTTAGAGTCACGGTTGGGACGGTGATGGCAACTTTCCGATCCAATATAGCTGAAAGGGCCGTAGCCGCGGCCCCCATGGATATGTTCCCAACTTCCGCCAGGGTATCCCTCTCCAATTCATCTAGCAACTCATCTAGTTGGTGGGATTGGATATCTCCGTCTTCACCAGGGGCGTCTTGGCTACCTAAAGGCTCCTGGGCTGTTTCATCGTCATTGCCATTGTCTGAGTCACCACCTGCGGCTCCCCGCAGCAAGGCATCAATCTCCTCTTGACTCAAAAAATCACTCATTGGCCTCGCTCCTTTCCAAGGGTCGCGCCGCTGTAACCACAATCCCCATCTTGTCTCCTAATCTGCCTGGAGAGGCCAGGAATTTGGCTAGATCACCTACCTGTACCTCCAGGTTCTCATAGCGCTTACGGTCTAGGGTAATCACATCACCAACCTGCAAGTTCAGAAGATCGGCGACAGTGACAGTAGTGGAGCCCAACTCCACATCTAAGACAATAGGAGTCTCCTTTATTTGTGAGTGCAACATCTTTACATCCTCAGGTTCTGCCCGGCGCCGCAAAGAATCAAAGAGGCGCAGAGACGTTAACTGCTTTAGTACTGGCTCCAAAGCCGAATAGGATAGACAGATATTAACTAAATCCCGGGTGTTGCCAATCCCCAAGGTCAGGGATATCAGCACAACCGTCTCCCGTTCAGTCATTACCTGCAAAAACTGGGGGTTACTCTCAATGGATTCTAATGTCACACTCATATCGACAATCTCAGACCAGGCATTTTCAAAACTGATGGCCATAGGTTCAAAAAACTGGGTCGTCAGAACCGCCAGCTCGATATCGGTAAGCTCGCGGGTACGCCCAATAGAGGTGCCTGGCCCTCCACATAACCGATCATACAACAAAAAGGAAATGTCTGGGCTGAGCTGCATGATGAGACTGCCCTCTAGGGGCTGCATAGTGCACAAAATGATCACAGAAGGATTGGGTACCGACCGGATAAATTCCCCAAAGGTCAACTGCTCAATGGAGGTCACACTTAAGTCCACCCGAGCCCGCACTTTAGCGGACACCATTCCCGATAACTCTCGGGCAAATTGTTCATGAATCCGTTGCAGCGCTCGCACTCGCTCCTTGGAAAATCGGTGGGGTCGCTTAAAGTCATAAGCAACAACATCAGGTTGTGGCTCTTCCTCCTGAACCTCACTAGCTGCTTGCCTGATCAGCTCATCAATCTCTTGTTGGCTAAGAATTTCATCCAAAACAACCACCCCATGGGTTCTTAGTCCTCACCGGCAGCGGCCACCAGCTCCTCTTGTAGACTCTCGGCCTGCAATTCGATCTTTTCCGCAGTGGTAAGGATTTTGTCCACATCTAGCAGGATCAAGAGTCTTTCCCCAACCTTGCCAATCCCTTGAATATACTCTGCCTTGAGCCCGGCTATGGTGCGGGGCGGTGGATCGATATCAGCATCAGGTATGCGCAGTACCTCAGTGACATCATCCACTACCAAACCTACCCGGTTGTCACTAATATCTACGATAATTATGCGGGAATCGTCGGTCATTTCCGTTGCTTCAATGCCGAACCGTTTTTTGAGATCAATAATGGGAATGACCTCGCCCCGTAGGTTAGTCACCCCTTCAACGAAATCCACAACATTGGGCAACTTGGTGATCTCCCGGGGTTTGACAATCTCCCTTACTTTGGTAATCTCCACTCCGAACTCTTCACCATACAGACGAAAAATAACGAGCTGTCGCTCCTCTGCTCCCTTGCGCTTAATATCACCCATGTTCTCCCTCCTTGGTGGTTGGGCCGATACCTCCAGATGCAACCATCCAGACTCCAGCAAATCCAACATCGGCTAGCAAAATCTCAGGCAAAACTTGGCGTCTTCCTTGCAAGTTCGGCAAAAAGCGATTCAATCCTGCCAGTTGTCACCAATTTCCCCATTCCTTACCTAAAAACCAACCATGAAACTAATCCGATGGGTGCCCCCTAGTTCGTGTCCAACCCAGCTGTAGTCCAGATGAATGCTCCCTACACCTAGGCCAACTCCCGCTGTCAGACTTTCCTTTGTATATCCGCCTCGCACCCGGATTTGCTCTCCAATAATGTATTCGGCACCAAAGCCCCGATCCTTAAAGGT
The DNA here is from genome assembly GCA_012518315.1 of Bacillota bacterium. GTDB lineage: Bacteria > Bacillota > Limnochordia > DTU087 > DTU087 > JAAYSL01. The sequence goes on from JAAYSL010000086.1 coordinate 10,043, forward strand.
GGTATCGGTCTGGGCCGCAACTTGGAGCCTGCCATCCCAAAGTGATGCCTCTACCCCGGCTAGAACTTGGGTGGGTAGATTCTCTGTAAGGCCTGTTGTCCAGTCAAGCCTACCCACCACATCCCTGCCCAAAATCCCCAAAGTCAAAACCTGGTTGAGCTTATACCTGAGGCCTCCCTCCAAGGCATATCCTCGGCAAGTAGCGTCATCTAGTCGCCCAAACAGCCCCTTAACTGTCACACCAGCTCCCAACTGTTCATTAATCCTAGTGCCTGTACCTACATAGGCCACCGCCTGTAGGTAATCGAAATAGTCTTCCAGTGCATCCTCACTAGTACCGGGGATCCCCGGGCTAGACAATAACAGGAGTCCGGCACCAATGCCCCCTTGTTCGGTGATAGGCAGAGCTGCGGCTATGAAGTTCAGGTCAGTATCGGAAAACAGGGCTGAATGACTAATAGATAGCTCTGGCCGAGACAGGTCAGACAAAGCTGCGGGGTTATAGTAAAGACCTTCCACTCCCCGGGCAGCGGCCACACCGGCATTCCCCATACCCCAAATCCTAGCGGTAGTGCCAAACCTTAGAATCGGTAAAGGTTCTCCGCCACTCTCTTTGGCTTTTCCGCACATCCCGCAAGTCACAACTAGGCAAAGCACGGCCAGTATCGTGATCAACCAGCCTTTTACTCCATTGTGTAACAGGCCACCCATATTACAATCCCTTCCTTCGATGGACTCCGACATTCTCCCCGCCCAGTCGCTGACGATATAAGCGAGGATTCCTGCCTAATTTCTTGTATGCCGCCACCCATACTGCCTTCTGGAATGCCGCCGCCACATAACACAACTAAGTCTATAGCATTAAGTGCCAAATTCGACATTAACCGGCTCCATCCTGCTTAAGGCCTTTTGCTATCACCTGCTTTCTTTGTTAGAATGATGGCGACAACATATGGATGGGGAGCCATTCTATGGGCTATGGCAGAAGCAAAGCTGACAAGATTCTCTTGGTAATGCTGGCCATCGGTATGGCTGGGCTAAGTAGCTATTGCCTCGACCATGGAACCAATACGGCCAGGGCTGCCCAGTACGATACCATGCCACTGGCCGAAGGTTCAGTGGACGATCCCATATTAGGTCTTTCTAGCAAACTAGACCCTCTAGATCTCGAACCACAAGAAAGACTCCCCCTGGGTCTAGAACTACATGGTACAAAAGTCCTGGAACTCCAATACCTGACCATAACCGGCCAGCCTAAACCCCCGCACCTAAGCATCCCTCCACCAGGACTTATATTTAGCCAGAAACTAGAAGCGAACATAGAGGGTATCTGGCCGGGAATCTGGGTCAGAGGCAGCTTTGATGATGACCCATTCTTTCCTAAGTACCTGCTACAGGTAGACATGCCCAATGCTACCATCACCCTAGGCGACACTAACATCAAGTCGCTTTCTTCGCCTCTCTCACCCTTGGATCTGCCCTTAGATGGTGCCCAAGGGACTTTGGACTTGGGAGATTTTACTTTCTCCCTAGTCGCAGGGCATACCCAAACCCTCACCCAAGTGGAAACATTTGCTCTGCACCCCACTGCCGGAGTCTACCAAATGAGGCTAGCTCCTATCTTAGCCGGTACGGAGCTGCTTCAGATAGGCAAGACTATTCTGGTGCCCCAACAAGACTACCAAATCGACTATGACTTAGGGCAAGTTCGACTCATGGGGTTCTGGCCTGAGGCCCGAGAATTTGTCATCTCATATCAGGTGGCAGATCATTCACTAGGGAAGAAACCATTAGTGCAAGGGTTTCGAGGAGAGTATCAGGCTAAATATGGCACTATCGGGCTTACCCATATGGCAAGAAGTGAGCCCGATGCTAAAAGTGGGGATTCGGATCGCTACCCATTGCCCCATGGTGATGGCCTATCCAGTAAAGCTCAGCTTACTTGGTCTACCCTTTCCTGGGAACAAGGGTTGGGTAGCATTTCCCCTCACTTGGCCGCGGAGGTGTGGCGACGCACACAAAGGCCAACGGTACTTAGTTCTCGTGTGGTAGAAGATATGGAAAGCCAACCATTCAGGCACCCCTTAATTCCCGAGATTAGTGATCCTACCAAGTGGTCTAGGCCCAATGTGACTAGTGGCACTGCCCTGCGGTTAACTAAGAAATCTGGCTATATGCCTATTGAAGGAGTCACACGCTCCGCCTTGGGGCTAGATTTTACGTTGGCCGGAACCCAGGCCACGGCAGAAACCAGGCTCATCTTACCTACCCCCCTTAACCTTGTGGCAGAAAACACCCTCATACTTACCTTGGGACTGGCCGAGCCCCTACCGGGTATAAATCTGGAAATCGGGTTAATCTCGGGAACTAGTGGTTCGTTCCGACAATCTATCCCCCTGGGAAGTCTGGTGGGATGGCAGGATCTAGTGCTAGCCCCTGAGGCTTGGACAAAAACAGGTATCCCCACCTGGGAAAGGATCACTGCCTTGGAGATTACACTAACCAGCCTCTTGCCTGGAACACTTGAGGGCCAATTGGTTCTTGCCGCTCTGGATGCCACCGGTGTAAACCAGGCCCCTCAGCGGTGGCAATCGTTAAGGCCCCGGGATTATGCCGTTGATATCAAGAGTATCCCAGTCCCCACAGCCCCCTGGCTTCCCCCGCCTAGCAATATGGCACTATCCATCACCGTAGAGAAACTCAAAGGGTCCTCTACCATACCTTCGCCCAATGAGCCTCGGAAGGGTAATGACCCCGAAGAACCCCAAGTATGGGGACTTATCCCCCGGCCCTTTACCCCGACTGAGGCTAAGACCCTAACTTTCTGGGCCTACGCCCCAGAACCAGGGATGGGGCTAACCATCTGGCTAGTTGACTTGCGGGGCAAAGTCACCAATCCTTTCTCTTTTCAGCTGTCTGCCGGGTGGCATGAGTATGAGATTGCCTTAGATAAGCTGGCTACTTACCACTTGGGAGAGGTAATCACCTCCATTGTTCTAGCCATTACCCCTAGTCCGGGAAGGAGTAGTGCCACACTTTTGCTGGATGAATGGCAGCTTTCGGATATGCAGTTTACCGAAGGCTATATGGCCCGTTTTGCCGCTTCCAAAGAGGATAACCTTGTCCATTGGCGTCTCACCGGCAGTGGCCAAACCGAGGGGTTCCGGTGGGATGCCCCGGGAATGCAGCCTGGTGTCCCTCACCCCAACCACCTGGCCTTCGATGCCACATTGTATCGTCCTGGAAACAAACACATCGGTTTTTCTATACTACAGGCAGGCATGACAGATGGTGAGACACATCTAGAGTTCGAAGCAGATACCTGGGATAGGACCATGGTAGATGGTCAGTTGACCCTGCCAAATGGTACAAGCAGTCCCGTCACCGATTCCTCGCCGGCCCCTGCCACTGGCCACCTCCGACTTCGAACCACGCTAGATCAAAGCACTTGGGAGTTATCAGTCTTTAGGCAGCTGCAGGCCTCCCCCTTGCTGCAAACCCGGGAGTTTTATCCTCAGGAAGCCCAAACTATTCAGGGGCTAGCCCTAAGTGTACAGCAACACCTCACCCCCGGTGTCATGCGCTTTGGTACTTGGCATTTGGCGGAAGGTGCCAACGGACAAAACCTCTCCGCCGACCTCTACTGGCACCTGATTAATAGCTTGCCGGTAAGTGCCACCTGCAATATCCAGCGGTATCAACCATCACCGGGGGTGCCGGGCGAACTTGGAGGGAGTAGCCTTCTAGAGACTACCTGGCAAAACCCCGAAGGCAACTGGAGTTTGACAGCCAGTCTTGATCAAAGACTGGGGCGAAGAAAGCGTAGTCTTCCTACTCAACCTGGGCTGTGGCCATGGGGAAATGAACTCTCTCTAGAGAACCAGCCGCCTTGGGAATCTTGGGGGGATAGCCCCCGTCTTTGGCAACAAGAGACCATCCTTGGATGGCAATGGCAACCAAATGAACTAGTTACTCTCAAGGCCCGCTGGCAACGGGAGGCTACAAGAAGGCTAGACAGTGAACAAGGCTTCCTGGAAAGCGTGGGCAATCTCTCTGTTAGCTGGCCTGTCGGCCAACACTTTCGATATCAAGGAAGGATAAATCACTCACAAAGACAAGATGCAAACAATCAAACGATCCAAAGTACCGAGTACTCTCTAGCCAGTGAGGGTACCTGGCATGAAGACTGGTCACTGGGGTTTGGGGCCAGCCAAAAACAGACAAGATGGCAAGAGACTAATCATGTCTCTCCTGCCCTCCATGGAGGAGAACGCTGGCTCATTAAGGGTTATACCGATTATGCCTATAGGCCACAAGGCTCCATTGGGCTTAGTGGAACCCTTTCCCACCAGACCATCTCTACACCTGATCTTGGCGGCTATAGTGAAAGCAATAGTGACGGGTCTTGGGTTTTCGGTTCAGACGGCCCTTGGCACACCGGCACCGAGTCAGGTGAAAGCACTACCGGCGAGCCCTGGACTCAAAGCCTTATTGGGGAGCCTTGGGCCTTCAGCTCTATGGCTCTATGGGCACCTAGGGTCTCGGGTGCTCCCGGTACATACCTAGATACACGAATCCGTTGGGCCCTTGCCCAAGCTGCTTTCTACCAGATGAGTTTGGGCACCGTCATCTACTCACCTTTGGCATCTGAGTCTAGCCAGGTTGATCACTATGGACAAGCTAGTATTGAAAAAGCATGGGGAGCCTTAGGTACCGGCCGTTTGGAGCTATCTGCCGGGCTTGGCTCCCAGACTACTTGGGCCATAGGGCTTGGATGGACAAAACAGCTAGTCAAAGGTGAGAAAGGGCTTTACCTTAAGGCCGGTATGCGCCATGTCAAGCAACCACAATATCAATTGACTGATACCCGCTTAGCCCTAGAGTATCGGTTCTAGACTTTTCTCAAGCTTTTGGATAGCATCTAAACTAGGCAATACCCCAATCTCCACCTGGAACCTCTGACTCTCTCCCGGGGCAAGAAACTGCAGTGTCCCCCGCTCCCGTTCTTTATCTCTTCCCTCTACGAGACAGTTAGCTGGTTCAAGACCCACGACATAAGTACGCTTATCCATCATCTTCCACTGAATTAGCTGGGGCAATTGCTCCTTTTTGTACCGAACATAGACACCCAAGCCCTGACCATTGTTATGTTGAGGATTGACCACAGCTACAGTCACATAGCCTTGGGCATCAGGCTGTAGGTCATGGTAATACACCTTTTCGCGGTAGCCACCCTGGGGAGCATGGAAGCTAGCATACAGCTCCTTGCCCTCTTCGGCATCGGCATCTCTAGGGACCACTGTACCTTTGGGAGCTAGTAGCTTGGCTCCTTCAGCCACCACGGGAAAGCCTAGATTAATATGATAAAGGAACATAAACTCATTGGTGGCAGAGCCTTCATTTTCCACTAGATCATCGATCCAAATCCTGCTTTCCCCGAGCCGAGCCGTCACCCGGCGAGTTAGTAGTAGATTCTCACCAAAAACAGCGGTCTCCCGAGTCTTGCCCTGGGCCCACATCAGGTAATCATCGCCATCCCAGGTACCATCGACCCAGATGTTTTCTGCTGGCAAATTACCAATTCTGCCATGCATGCCTAGTTTTTCACCTTTGTCTGTGCAAGCCGCCCCCACATTAGTTAACCCACAGGTTTTGACTAGCCCGCCGGAGAAACTCCTAAGCCAGCCCCGTCCCTCTGGTTCATAGTAAGTAGGTGCCACATCACCGGTGGAAGAGCGCCAGGCCAAAGCCTGTCCCCGATACTCCGCCCGGGAAATATCTAAGGCTCGACTTAAGCAAACATCAAAATTGAGCCCGGTACCGGTGCGGAACTCGGCAATTTCAAGGCCCGCCCCTCTCCCTTCACTAAGCTTAAGGTGACGAACTCCCGCTACCTGCTGGATGTCTCCTACATGATCTAGCAGCTCTTGCCTGGTCCATTCTCGCCCAAATAGCTGTGCCAAACTAACCACTCCCATTACTGTTTATCGTTGTCCTATTATTCTTCCCCTGTCACTTCTTACCCA
>JAAYSL010000087.1 GCA_012518315.1 Bacillota bacterium
CAAGGAGGTACACCGAGTGTTTTGAAGAATGTATTTTCATAGCAACTACATGGTACCATATGGTAAAGGCCTTGTCAAACGTTTGTTCGCCTTTCATCCCCGGAATGAATTCCGGGGTTTTCCCGGCACGGATCTATAAGAAAAGGGCCTTGCGGCCCTTCTTTGGTGCTTGGCTTATCGAGTGCCCTTCACCCCACCGATACTGCCACTGGCGATACAGTAGCCTTCCGGGACTTACCCAATCGAGTGACTGCATCTTTGAGAGCAAAGAGCTCAAAAGGTTTGACAAAATGTAGATCAGCTCCGGCCTGTAGTGCTTGGGCTGTGAGCCTCGATGAGTTAAGCCCTGTGTAAGTGATAATCCCCATTCGGTCTCCCTTACTCCGGCGAATCCGTCGGCAAAGCTCAATGCCATCCATGATGGGCATACGGATATCGATAAGGACGACATCCACTGGGTTTTTCTCTATAAAAGCCAGGGCTTCCCGACCGTTAGCAGCTTGTGCTACAACTTTGAGCCGTGGGTTGGCAGTCTCTAGAAAGTCCTTCAGCACTTGGCGAAAAGGCAAATAGTCATCGGCAAGTAGTATCCTGATCACTTCCCACATCCCCTCTGGAAAAAACAGGTCATACGTTACAGGCTAGATTTTCGCTGTTCTTACCGAATCTCCTGCCACAAAGAAAGAAATCATTGTAAAATATCGTAACCTTTCTGTCAGACCCACCAAACCTCACTCTACACTTACCTGACCTAGATAATGCCGTATTATTCTAGGACTCGCCCTTCAATAATGGTTTTTTCTGCTTTTGAGCGGACATCTAGTGGATCACCGGACCAAAGCACGAGATCTGCTGTTTTTCCTGCCTCAATACTACCCACCCGCTGCCCGATACCAAGGATCTCGGCAGGGTTAATGGTAATAGCCTTCCACGCCTCTTCCTCTGGCAGACCGGCTCTGATAGCCAAAGCCGCTACCACTGGCAAGTATTTCAGGGGAATCACCGGATGATCCAAAGTCAGGGCCACCTTCACTCCAGCCTTGACCAAAGTCGCTGGCGTACCAAAATCCAGCTGCTGTAGCTCCACCTTGGATCGAGAGCTCAAACTAGGGCCTACCACCGCCGGTACCTGCCTTCTAGCAAGCTGATCAGCTATCTTGTGTCCCTCGGTTGCGTGTTCTATGACAATACGGACTTTGAACTCATCGGCAATCCGTAGGGCGGTCATGATATCATCTGCCCGATGGGCATGGGCCCTTAGGGGGATTTCCCGACGCAAAACTCTAACCAATGTCTCCATACGCAAATCCCGTTCCGGTGCTTTATCTGGATCTCGTCTACCTTTCTCCATCTTGGCCATGTAATTAGTGGCTTTAACCAAATTCTCCCTCAAGATAGCCGCCGTGCCCATACGGGTTGTAGGCATTTTCTTCTGTTCTTGATACACTCTCTTAGGGTTTTCACCAAAGGCCACCTTGAGCCCAGCATCCCGGGAGACCACCATCTCATCCACGACATTTCCAAAGGTGTGAATAATCACACCTTCACCACCGATTACATTGGCACTACCCGGCACAACGCAGACAGTTGTTATGCCATTGGCTGCAGCATCCCGTAGTCCCATCTCCGACGGGTTAATCCCATCGATGGCTCTTAGCCAAGGGGTAGCGGGGTCTGTTGCTTCATTGTAATCCCAACCCTCACTGCCGAAACCTTCCTCATCCAGCCCTGCGTGGGAATGAGCATCAATGAGTCCGGGGGTTAGCACCTTACCGGTACCATCAATTACCTGGGCACTCTCCGGTACTTTTACATCCTGACCAACTGCCCTAATCTTCTGGCCTTCGATTAAGACCGTCCCACCGTCGATTATGCCTTTGGTGACCGTATAAACCTTTGCATTCTTGATTGCTAGCATTTGATTCAGTAGACTTGCGCCTACCGATCCACACCTCCATTTGCAGTTTTTCCCTGTTGTCTTATCCATCATACCCTAGTAGCGCGCAGACTAGCTGCACTTCTGACGAGCTGTCGGAAAAGCTCCAGCTGCTCGGGATAGTGATCCACCATTAGCTCGGGATGCCACTGTACTCCACAGACAAATCTGTGGGAGTGGCTTTCCATGCCTTCAATGATCCCATCTCGGCTCTTGGCTGTAATACTGAACCCGGTGGCGGGGACTCTCACCGCCTGGTGGTGAAAGCTGTTTACCCTAATCCCTTCTTTGCCCAGTAGCTCCTCCAAGATGCTACCTGGCTCAATGTCAATAGCATGGCTAGCATGCCAGCGAGGGGCTTTTTGAGTATGCTGGATATGGCCCTTGATCTGGGAGGGGATATCCTGATAAAGTGAACCACCGGCCGCCACATTCAATAGCTGTAAGCCCCGACAAATCCCCAGTAAAGGTAGATCCCAAGCTAGTGCCAATCTAGCCACATAAAGCTCCAACTGATCCCACCGAGGCTCAACACTCCCTAGCTCTCCTATGGGCTCTTCCCCAAAGTGTGCCGGGTCGACATCGACACCTCCAGGAAGCAGGATACCGTCTACCTCCTGCATGAGTCTCTTGACATCCTCTTTGGTATCAAGTCCCGGGAGTAGTAGGGGGATTCCCCCGGCTCGTTCTATACACCTTACATAGGGCTCATTTACGTAATATCTGCCACCGGCGTCCATATTAAAGCCACAGGTAATGCCAATAATGGGCTTCATCGTATAACCACCTTCTCAAACCAGAAAGTAGTGACCCCTCTTTACCTTCCGGTTCCCATATGCACTATTCGAAAACACAAAAGACGCCACTGGCGTCTGTGATGGGAAATATACAGCAGAATGAGGGTTCTCTTATAG
>JAAYSL010000003.1 GCA_012518315.1 Bacillota bacterium
AAGCTTGTTCCAGCGAGGAGTCGCTTGCCGCCATACTCAACTTCTTTTGCCCGCTGGATGAGTTCATGTACCCTAGTTGGTGTTAAGATCTCGTGTTCGTATCGGGGAACATCTGTCTCATTTACAACGTCCAGAATCACGTTTTCATAGCCCTTCTGAAGTACCCAAAGACAGGTGTTTTCCAAGGCCCTAAGTATTGCTGACTCATCTACGAAGTATTCATCCTGACCGAAGTAGAAAACATTGAGCTGAACCACCATACCCAAGGAATCTGCCTCATCAAGGATGCTCTGCAGCCTCTCCAGATACTCAGGGACAAGTTCTCCAGTAGCGGTGAAGGCGGAATTACGCCAAGGTTGATCGCCTCTGTACCCCTGTGGATTACCTCCTTGCATACCAACCACAAAGGAAAGCAGCCCGTAGTCCCTCCACACCGGCATTGCCTCTATGAATTCCCGAGTATTTCGGGCAGCATCCCACACACCGGTATCGGGGTACTTCCACAGCTCGCAAGTTTCAGGATTTAGATCATCAAAGATACCTTGAACCATGCGGCTATTGAGCAGTAGCCCTTGGATTTTTGCGCCTCTGTAGGTTATGCCTGCATATGTTGGCCTACCGTTAATATAAAACTCGTCGTTTACGATACCCACCCTGGTGTGTCTTCTCATCATCTTGGCTCCTCTCGGTAAGCTACTGCTCTATCCTTTAACTGCGCCACTAGCCATACCCTCAACCATGCTTTTTTGCATAAACAAGAAAGCTATGAGAATGGGAAGACAGGCCACAACGGAGGCGGTCATGAATTCACCGATGTAGCTTAAGCCAAACTCTCCAACCAGATCTCTTAGACCAACCGCCAGTGTTCTGTATTGACCTTTAGTCATTATGATGCTGGAAAACATGAATTCTTTCCAGGCATTGATACTGGTCAATGTCGCAACGGCAGCCAAACCTGGCCGAGACAGAGGCAGACAAATCTTAACAAACGCCCCAAAGCGAGAACAGCCGTCTATCATAGCAGATTCCTCCAGCTCCAGGGGATAGGCTGATTTGAAGTAACTCCTGAGCATCAGAGTGCAAAAGGGAATCGAACCTGTTGCATAGGCAATCATCAAACCGAAGTAGTTGTTTAGTAGCCCTAAAGAATGCATCAAAAAGTACATGGGAATCACTGTGATCACACCAGGAACCAACTGAGTGAATAGAAGCATACCCAAGAACAACGTTTTGCCTTTAAAATTGAAGCGACTAAGTGCATATCCAGCAGTGCCTGTAAAGAAAAGCGACAGAAAGACAGTAAGCACCGTAACGATAATGCTGTTTAACATATACCTCCCCATGGGCAAGATGGTCCAAATCTCTTGGTATCGGACCCAATGAGGGAATTTTGGAAACCAGCTCGGCGGAGTCAAGAACAGCTCCGCTGGCGACTTAAGACTGGTTATGATCAACCAGTAGAACGGAAATCCCACCCAGACTAAGAGTATAACGGTTCCCAGTGGTATCATAATACGGCTAAAAAGCGAACCCTTTGTTAAGCTATTTTTGCTCATGGTCGCACCTCCAACAAAGCTTACAGATCATCACGCCTGGCAAGCATTCCGATATACACAAGACCAATCACAGAGGTGACCAGGAGCATAATGCCTCCCATGGCCGCGGCATAACCCAATCGGAACTGACCAAACCCCATTAGATAAACCGCGACAGCCATCACGTTGGTTGCATTTTTCGGGCCACCCTGGGTCATCAGATAGTTTGTATCGAAATGCCCGAAGTTCCAGATCAAGGTAAGGGTCAAAATAACCCCAAGTACAGGAACTAGCATGGGCAATGTAACATGACGAAACTGTTTCCACCCACCCGCGCCATCGATCCTAGCTGCCTCATATAGTTCGGCTGGAATGCTTTGTAGTCCAGCCAAGAGCATAACTGCTTTCATCGGGAAGCTGCTCCATAGACGAACTGCTAAAACTGAGAGAAAGGGTAAAGTAAACGGCCCAATGCCCCAGTCCAGATTTCCCAAGAAGGAAATTGGCTCAGCGATCAATCCTAAACGCAAGAGTACATCATTGATCGGACTGAAATCTCTTTGGAAGAACCACATCCAAACATAGCTAATAACAACAGAAGGTACTACCCAGGGAAAGAGGGTAAAGGAGCGCAGAAATCCCCGGATTCTACTGTCTCTGTTAAGCAAGAGCGCTACTCCCAATCCGATAATAGTGCTTCCTACACCATTTAGCACCGTATACAGAATGGTGTTGGAGAAACTAGACCAGAACATCGTATCCTTCATGAGTTCTGAGTAGTTAGCCCAGCCAACGAAGGGACGGGATTGGTACAA
>JAAYSL010000009.1 GCA_012518315.1 Bacillota bacterium
AATTACTTGATCGATGCCGGTCGATACAGTGAAGCGGCTACACAATATCGCACCTATGCCCGTATGATGAGAGAAGAGTTTGGACTCGAGCCAAGCCGGGAGGCAGGGGCTTTGCTCCAAAGGATACAGCAAAGTGGGCAGAGCGCGGTAGCAACAGCTAGCGAAGGTGGCACTAGTAGTAGCGGGGCCTTTGTCTGTGAACGGAAGGTTTTCGAGTCAATTTGTCGCCTGGAGCATCGCAGACAGGGGCGTAGTCGCCAACCGGTTACCTTCATGATGGTTTCGTTGGGTGCTTCGGGTGGTACCAAAGGAAGCGGACATCTGAGCACAATAAGTAGTAGTCTCCGGCAGGGGGATGTTGTCTGCCAATGGGATGAAAGGAATATCGCCATCTGCCTTTGGGGCACAGATGAACTTGGGGCAAAGATCGTTAGCCGCAGGCTCAAGGGAGATATGGGTAAAGGTAGTGTACCCCAGATGGCAATTAACTACGAAGTGATCAAGTCCGATGATGGCCGCCCTTTGTCGGAGATTCTACAAAAAACTCGTTAAAGCCATAGGGTTTTAGTTTTGCTTTGAGGGGTTTATAGAAATATTTAAGAGTGCCAGGTTATGCTGTTGGCAAGATCTATAGTTGGGGGGATGTATGGATGAGTCACTCCATTAAGGGAGAAAGCAGAGTCCTTGGCCCAACCACCAGATCTTCCACATTTGTCTTGCGGATTTTACGCACAGACAATGGAACCTGGCAAGGGAGTATGGGGCACGTGCAAACTGGAGAAATGAAGGCATTTCAGAGCTGTTTGGAAATGCTGCGGATATTGGATCATGCCGTTGGGACAAATGACCTCGGGGAAAAGGAGACAGGGCAAAATGAGGACAGATGGTCTAGGATACATGAAGCATAGCATAGCTTCTGTGCTAGTCCTGGTCTTGCTAATCTGTGCTTTGCCTGGAGTAGTGAGGGCTAATAAGCTTGTTCAAATCAATCCTGGTAGCACGAAGTTCGTTATGGAGAAAAAGCCATTGTCGGTTGATGAGGACACAAAGGCCGATAGGGTTATAACCTTATCATGGCACCAAAATGTCAAGGATGAAAGTGAGTCTTTGCCAGAGGTAGCAGGGCCTTCGGAAAAGCCTAAGCGCAAGACCGTGACTTACCGTGCAACGGAGCTGGTCTGCAATAAGACTGGTCAAAGGATCAGTCCGGCTCATATCGGAGCTTGCATAAAAACCAGTACGGGAGATGAACTTGTCTATCAGTCACTAGAGTATGCAACGCTCTTCTTAAGACCAGAAGATGACTGGGCCAAGGTTACCCTTCGCCTTGCACCAGAGGCCTGGGGGCCAGCTGGCACCTATAGTGGATGGCTCTGGTCGGATGAGCTTGGAGAAAGTGGGAAGATTAGAGTACATGCCAAGATAGATGATTATATCGACCTTAGTGTAAACAAAACCCGCATAGAGATTGAGGCTGATCACGGCCCAGGCACATATCTGGCCTTGGAACCGATCAAGGCTCATGTGATAGCCAATCATGATTGGACATTGACCATTACAGGCGATCCCTTAGAATATGATGCCGATTTTGCACCTGACGAGGAGCTACCCCAAATCGAATCCAGTAATGTCTTCATTAAACTGGAAGGAGATCCCGACGAAAAGTGGAAGAATCTAGAGTCAGGCATGACTCTGCATGGTTCCCCTGACTTTGAGATAAGGGAGTTTAGTTTTGTCATTAAGGTAGAAACAGAACTAGAGCACACAGCGGGGACATATGCGGGAAAGCTTCATTTTACCCTTAGCAAATGAGTTTGTCTTTCCTCATTGGAGACGATGACCCACTACCTGCAAAATGGTCACCTATGGGTAGCGGTGAGTCAGTGGTGAAACCGGCCAAGAGGTGGATTTGATTTAACCAATGGGGAGGCATAACGAATGAAGAAACGTATGGTGCTTGTACTTGTCACGATGTTGGTCTTGGGAACATGCTCTATAGCTCTAGCTAGTGGGAATGAGAAGCCAAAGATTAGAGAAGAGACTGTAAATCTTATAGTCAAGGTGGCTGAATGGGCGACAATAAGCAAACCAAAGGCTATGACGCTTGATTTGACCGAGCCCGGGAAGTATTACAATACCCTCCAGGATATTACCGTTGGAACCAACACGAATGTCACGGTGAATGTATCTCAGCCGAAGCCAGATGATGACAATTCTGCGTTGTCGGACGCCATAGAGGCTGGGGCCTTCAGATGGGGCCTGGGTTTCCAAGGTCAGCCCAGTGCTTCCTCTTATCCCAGCGATAGTCTCGAGGTAAACGCAAGTAGCGAGGTGACCAGAGAGCTAGTATTCTGGGCTGAATGGAAGGATAAGGAATGGTGGAAGTTGCCAGCCGCTGAGTATAGCGGCACAGCTACCATCACAGTATACGCTAGATAGTGATAAAGGTGCGAGAATTCCCGGCCCTAGCTATGTATCCGAGCTGGGCCGAGTTTGTCTTGGTACTGCACACAGAAAGAGGG
>JAAYSL010000088.1 GCA_012518315.1 Bacillota bacterium
ACAGGACGTTCTAGTGTCCGAAGGGGCACAGGATGTGCCGATTCCGAGGACCATCTCGAACCCAGCAGTTAAGCCCTCCAGCGGTGATGGTACTGCCGGGGTAACCCGGTGGGAGAGTAGCTAGTTGCCAGAATACCTTTCGCTCCTCGGTAGCTCAATGGTAGAGCACCCGGCTGTTAACCGGGTGGTTGTTGGTTCGAGTCCAACCCGGGGAGCCACGATTTTGTTAGCTGTTCGCTAAGGAGAGTGCGAAGTGTTAGAACAGTTTCTAGCATCGCTATTGGTGGTCGCAGCATCGGAGATGGGAGACAAAACTCAGCTATTGGTCTTGGCTTTTGCTACCCAGTGCCCATTGCCGATAGTGATTAGTGGTGTCATCTTAGGGCTGTTGACCACAAATCTTATGGCGACGTTGCTCGGAACTGGTATCGGTATGGCACTGCCCGTTGCTCAGATCAAACTAGTGGCGGGGGTGCTTTTTTTAGTATTCGCTGGTTGGACTCTGTGGGGTCATAGTGGACAATCAGAAGAGGAGAGCATAGGCAAACGGCTACAGTCTCCCTTGGCAATAGCTGGTGCGTTTTTCATGGCTGAGCTTGGGGACAAAACCCAATTGGCGGCCTTGACCCTGGCGGCCAGGTATCAGTCGTTTTGGCCAGTATGGCTGGGTGCTAGTGCCGGTATGATTCTGGCTATAGCGCTGGCCATTGGGTTAGGCTATTTCGTCGGCAGGAAGATACCGGAAAATGCCTTAAAGTGGCTTTCTGCTAGCATCTTTGGGATCTTCGGGATCATAACTATTATCACTACATTGGGTGGGCTCTAAGTTGCATCTCTCGGAAAAGGTTGACTGACTGATGGAGATATGTAGTAGCCTGCTCCGTGTCCCCCTGCAACTGGTATAGCTCGCCTAAACGGGAATACACTTCCGCTAGCTGTGGTTTACTTTCTGCTGTTTCTAAAGCTTCGGCAGTGCTCATTAGCACATTGATTGCCTCGCTGATTTTTCCTTGATGAACATATACTTCTGCCAACAACTGTTGTACTGCCGTTAGCCGGGCAGTGTCAGTGTAAAGACCCCGGGCTTTTTCAAGCACAGCTTGCGCTTTTGCCAGTCGTTGGGAAGATTCTGGCTTCCAGGCTAGGTATACCTCGGCGAGCTCCTCATAAGCATGGGCTTCATGGAATGCTAGCCCAGCAGCACTTGCTTTTGCGGCAGCCTCTGTCAGCTGTCTCTCTGCCATTTCAAACTCTTCTCTGGCCCTCTGAATTGATCCAAGGTTGATTTGACATTGAATCTGCAGATCCTCATTTTCGATAGCTGCGTAAAAATACCATGCCCTAGTAGTAAGTCGGTAAGCAGTGTCCAAATCCTGCCGATGGAAGGCTATATAACCTAAGGCCATACAGATATCCCCGTATTTGTAGTAGGTCTGGTTGAATTCTGATTGCTCAAGAGCTAACAGCAAGTTGTGTTGCGCTTTTTCATACTGCTCCAAGCGAGCATACGCAATACCCAAATTGGTCAAAGTCATGGTTTGGAGTCCCGGTAGGCGTTCTAGATGCCGCTCAGTACTTTCCAGCGCTTTCTCGAAGGACACAGTAGCCGACCCAAGGTTTCCCTGGTTCAGCTGTAGGTCGCCAAGGGCATTATATGTGTAGCTAAGCAGCTCCCAGTCGGAAGCCATTTCCAGCTCTATGCCCGCCATCTCTAGCATTTGCATGGCATTGGATATTTGCCCCAAATGGCGATAAGCCTTACCAAGATAAAAGTACAACTGCCCTCTACGGGGGCTATCAGCTTTATCGGCTAGAGACAATGCTTCTTTATAGTAATTAATCGCATCGGCTGTCTTACCTTCCTGTTCCAAGTGGCAAGCCAGTAAGGTAAGATGATCAACCTTGTCCGGATCTAATGATGATGGAGAATAGTTTTCGTCCAGGAAGTAACTGATAGGTTTTCCTAGCCGATCGGCAATAATCTGGAGGCTTCTCAGCGAAGGCCGAGCATGGTTTTTCTCAATTTGACTGATAAAGCTCTTGGTGAACTCATCACCGGCCAGGTCTTGCTGAGTCATCCCCATTTCCTTACGTAGGGCACGGACTTTCTGACCAACACGAGGAGTTTCTGCCATCATGGAAGCCTCCTAATGAACAGGGGCCGGGAAGTCCCAGTTCAGTTCTAGGTTAGGATGTTTACATATTTTAGTGTATCATAGCCTGACTGCACAGTCAATGTAAGGCAATCTACCTAGAATTGACAAAAAGTAAATTGTCTTATACACTTAGGCCATGAATATTTAACTAAAGAGGGAGGGCCGTCGGAGGTGAAGGGTGGTGGGACGTCCAGTTGAACCGTATACTAGATAACAAGATGGGTAGTTACAAACAACCCCAGGCAGCTAGAACAAAGAATGATACTGTGGAAGAGAGGCCAGCGGTTCACAGGCCTACCGATAGACAAGGCAGGGTATCGTATCCTGTTGGTAATGATGGGGTGGACTTTCAGGCTGAAGCAAGTGTTACGTCTTATACCGCCGGCGTGCGGATAACACGATCTCGTGGTCTGAACTTGCCCCCGACAGATCCAGGTGATTGAGTCAGGTGTATCAGTATTTAACCAGCCAAGCCCTTTTGTGGGATACTTCATATCTTGGCAAAATATCGGTTGTCCCCAATTTATAGCCTGGCCTTTGGCCGGGCTGTTTCTATCTAGAGGAGAACAAAGACCCTTAAGCATCATGGGGGAGGTTGGAATTTGGCACAAAGGATTTATGCCGCCAATGTTTAATAGTGAGGTAAGTGGACAGCCTTGCCATCAATAAGAAGATGGCACGCACCGATCAAGGCTCCAGCGAATATGCTAGGGAGAGGACGGTGATGTGAATGGAGAGAGAGCTACCCCTTTCCAGTTGCATACTATGTGAGAGCCATTCGGCCACTGGCATCTCAATTTTGGGCACATACATCTGCCCACAGTGTGAGGCTGTCTTGGTGGCGAGTAACGCGACAAGCCCAGGTTATGATATGTATGTGAAGAGTCTCCGTGCCATCTGGCAGGGAGTGTTTCCTCTAGAGATGAAGCTAGAAGACCCGGCGGACTCTTCCCAGGAGCCTTTGGAGGCAGTAGTATGCTCGGAACCAGCTACCGGTTAGATCAATCTAGAGCGCCTTTTCTGGAGGGATTAACCCAATACAGTCTAGACGGTATTATTCCTTTTCATACACCGGGACACAAACAAGGTCGCTCACTAGATGCCCAGCTCCGTGAAGCGCTAGGTGAGCTTCCCTTTTTGCTCGATGTTTCCGATGAGATCTCTAGTTTGGCCCATGACAATGATTCTGCGGCTGTCTTGATGGAAGCTGAAGCATTGGCCGCCGATGCCTTTGGGGCAGACAGAACCTTTTTCCTTCATAATGGTACAACTGCGGGAATCCAAGCTATGTTACTAGCAGGTCGTCAGTTGGCAGAACTTGAAAGACCCGGGTTTGCCAGAGATGATATGGGTGAAGTCATTCTTCCCCGTAGTGTACATCGTTCGGTTCTGGGGGGGCTTGTTCTAGCTGGTTTGACACCGAGGTTCGTACAGGACACATGGGACACGGAGTGGAATATACCTTTGCCACCACCTGTGGCTGCCTGGCAGGCCGCGGCATCGGTGGCCCATAATCCGGTAGCTTTTTTTGATACATATCCAAGCTACTATGGCATCACAGGGAGCCTCCAGCAGATAGCCCGGCTGGCGGGTAAGTGGGACAGGCCCTTACTGGTAGATGAAGCCCACGGAGCCCATTTTCGGTTTCATCCTGACATGCCTCCAACTGCTTTGAGCCTTGGGGCTGCGGCGACTGCCCAAAGCGCTCATAAAACACTAGGGGTGTTAACACAGGCGTCATTTTTGCACACAAAAGGTGAAGAGCTATCGGAGTTGATGCCCGCGGTATTAGGCATACTGCAAAGCACAAGCCCTTCATTTCTGCTATATGCCTCCTTGGATGCCGGTCGTCGGCAGATGGTATATGAAGGAAAGCAGCTGTGGCAACAAGCTCTGGAACTATCCCACGAGGCAAGGGAGCGCATTAACCAGATACCGGGATTGCAGTGCCTTGGTAAAGAGATACTGAGCAAACCGGAGATTACTTACTGGGATCCCACAAGACTTCTGATTCGAGTTGACGGGCTGGGGCTAAGCGGTGCCCAAGCGGAGAAATGGTTACGTCAAGCAGGTGTTCAAATGGAACTAGCTGGCCTAAACCACATCCTAGCACTGATTACTATTGGAGATGGTCCAAGTGAGATAAGTAAGCTCGTAGATGGCCTAAGGAACATGGCCCATCAGCATAAGGGTCAGGCACAAAGACAGGCTGTAAGCCTGACTGCACTCCCCCTTCCAGGGGAGATGCGGCTGTCTCCTAGAGAGGCGATGTTATCTTCTTGGCGCCAAGTCGAGCTAGCAAAGGCAAAGGATGATGTGGCTGCCAGCAGTCTAACACCATATCCTCCGGGGATTTCTGTGTTGGTACCAGGGGAGCAGGTTACAGCTAGGAGCATTGATTTTCTCAAAGAGTGTCTGCAAAAAGGGATTGAGATTAGAGGTTGGGCCGATGCTAAGCGGAAGACAATCTGGGTGGTGGATACCGATTGAACAAGCAACAAGAAATTGTGGATGATCTTGATCGCTTACTGGAAGTATTGCCCCAGTTCGTGAGAGAGGCACTCGATGCACAAGGGGATTTACCTGATCTAATTGAGATTGTATTGGATTTGGGTAGACCTCCAGAAGCCCGTTATTCTGATAGGTTTGTGCTTCTGTCAGATAAAGAGATTAACCGAGAACATATTGATACCGTGCTCAAACGGGTAGGGGACTTTGGCCTAGACAATAGGGCGGGTATAGAGCGAACCTTACACAGGATTTCAGCAATACGGAATCGCCAAGGTGAGATCATTGGATTGACTTGTCGAGTGGGACGAGCTGTTTTTGGCACCATAGACATTATTCGAGACGTCATTGAAAGCGGAGTAAGCATATTGCTGTTGGGTAAACCTGGTGTAGGGAAAACCACCATGCTCAGAGAAGTAGCCCGGGTCTTGGCCGATGAGTTCCTAAAAAGAGTTGTCATTGTGGATACTTCCAATGAGATTGCCGGAGATGGGGATATCCCCCATCCAGCTATTGGTCGAGCCCGCCGGATGCAGGTTCCTCGGCCAGCTGATCAGGCGGCTGTCATGATTGAAGCCGTGGAAAACCATATGCCCGAGTCCATAGTCATTGATGAGATCGGGACAGAAGCCGAGGCTCAGGCGGCACGTACTATCGCCGAGCGGGGTGTGCAGTTAATTGGTACGGCCCACGGTATAACATTGGACAACCTCGTGTTAAACCCGACTTTGTCGGATCTCATCGGGGGGATTCAGGCGGTCACGTTGGGAGATGAGGAAGCTCGCCGTCGGGGTACCCAAAAGACTGTATTGGAGCGAAAGGCTCCTCCTACCTTTGAGGTAGTCATCGAGATCCAAAGTAAACAGCGCCTTGCTATTCATCACGATGTTGCCAAGACTGTGGATCTGCTGTTGCGTGGTGTGCAGCCCCGTCCCGAAATCAGAGAGCGGTCGGTAGCTGGGGATATACGGGTAGTCCAAGAAAGTGATCTAGATGAATTGATGGACAGAGCGACGAACAATATGTTTCAACAAGTGGGGTCAAATCCCATGGTAGTATCAGAGCCTCGCCTGGGCAAACCTATTCGGGTGTTTCCCTATGCAATCAGTCGCAATCGCTTGGATAAGGCAATTACTGAGGCTGGAGTTCCGATGCAGATCACAGAGGAGCTTACCCAAGCGGATCTGGTGCTTACCCTAAAGGGCCAATACAGGAAAATGCCGAAAAGACTGCGGGAGGCGGAGGCAAGGGGTAAACCAGTATATGTACTTAGGAGTAACACTAAGGCCCAGATCCAAGAATTTGTTACCGAATTAGCGGGAGATAAAGAGAGTAATGCTATGCTGGAAGCGGAAAGGGCAGTCCATCAAGTACAACTCTTTTCGAAGCCAGTAGAATTGTCACCTCAGAATCCACATATTCGTCGGTTACAGCATCAATTGGTGGAGCGATATCAGTTGCAGTCTACTAGTGTAGGTGATGAACCTGAGCGTAGGGTCAAGATTCTACCGATTGATCTAGCCTAGAAGAAGGTAAAATGATGCGACACGGGTTTATTACATTAGAAGGGCCGGATGGGTCAGGGAAATCAACCCAGGCTGCTCTCTTAGCCGAGAAACTACAGCGGATGGGGCTGCCGGTGGTTTTAACCCGCGAGCCCGGTGGTACAGAAGTAGGCGTAAGATTACGGGAGATGTTGCTGGATCCTGATACCCAATTGACAGTGATGACGGAAATACTTCTCATGGCAGCTGACCGTGCCCAACATGTAGAAAAGGTGATCAAGCCAGCCCTGGAGAATAATATGATCGTCATCTGTGATCGCTATATTGACTCTAGTCTTGCATACCAGGGATTCGGGTTACTGGGGGATATCCGGCCAGTTTTGGGGATTAACGAGGCAGCTATCCAGGGTATATGGCCCAACCTAACTATCCTGCTAGATGTTGAGCCTAAAGTCGGTCTTAGAAGGCACGCAGCACTCTCTCCTCACCGAAGCTCGGGGGATTTAGATCGTATTGAACAAAGAGACCTGGCTTTCCATCAGCGAGTGCGTGATGGATATCATGCATTACAGAATATCTACAAGGAACGATTTGCCGTTATTGATACTACCTTATTGGAGATAGAAGAAGTGGACCAAAAGGTCTGGGAAGTTGTGGTACAGCGCTTAAAGGTCGGGATCTGTTGATCGAAAATAGCCTGGAGGAGGCGATGGACGTGAAACTTATCATCGCGATTGTGCAAGATCAGGATGTCAACAGGCTTTTGGAGAAGCTCTTAGACAATGGCATAGGTGCGACGAAATTGGCTAGCACTGGTGGCTTTCTGAAGGTAGGAAGTACAACACTCTTAATTGGCGTGGAGAACCACCAGGTTGAAGAAGTCCTGGGATATCTTAGAGAGACCTGTAAAGCCCGTAAACAGCTAGTTACACCTTTGGCCGCTGTGGGTCGCTCCATCAGTGCCTTCATCCCTCAGCCCGTTGAGGTCAAAGTAGGAGGGGCTACTGTATTCATAATAGATGTAGAGCGGTTTGAGAAAGTATAGAAGTACCAACAAGGGAGAGAAGCGCGGCTACCCTAGGGTGGTCTGTGCCTATGCATGAAGGTTCATGCCAGGAAGCGAAGGTCACTGGGGCGGGACAGGCCGCCAGGGAAATCCACTGATTTGGTCCACGTATCAATTCACCATTCGCCATTTCTGACAGCATTGCAGGAGACTATGGTTGAGCGAGACGAAGATTTCCTGGCTCACTCCTTTGCCGCTATTGACGAAGCGGCAGAGGCCTTGCGCCGCCAAGTAACCTTAGCTAATCTAAAGAAGTACAAAGACCTTGTGCGAGAGTTAATTCGCACCCTAACCGCTAGAGCCTATGCAGTCGGACAGGAAGCCGGTTTTGATCGATATGGGCATCGAAGGCTATATACTATTATTGCACAAATCGACACTCAGTTAGAGGCGCTAACCGAGGATGTCATGCGGGCACAGGCAGAGAATATCGATCTGATCAGCCGCCTAGATGAGATTAGGGGTCTACTGGTCGACATTTATAGTTAGCGTAGGCAGGAAGGGGACAAACTATTTGAGAGGGTTTGATACTCTAATTGGCCAGGGCGCTTTGGTCAGGAGGCTACAACAGGCCATTAGTTCCGGTAGAGTTGCCCATGCCTACCTGATTAGTGGTGCACCAGGGAGTGGTAAGAAGACACTAGCTTTTACTTTTGCAGGAGCCTTATTTTGCCAAAACCTCGATGATAATGCCTGTGGCACCTGTCGCAATTGCCGCCGGATAGGGGCAAATAACCATCCAGATGTGACGATAGTTAGGCCGGAGACGGGCAGGATCCGGATCAGTCAGATCCGGCAGCTAAAGGATAAATTTGCTCTTCAGTCCTATGAGGGTAGCTGGAAAATCGGGATCATTATCGATGCGGAAACCATGACAGAAGCAGCGGCCAATAGCCTGTTGAAACTTCTGGAGGAGCCAAGTGGGAAAGCAGTAATCATGCTGCTTTGCACTAGTCGTTCCATGTTGCTGCCAACCATAGTGTCCCGTTGTCAGACCATCCCGATGAGACGACTTGCCAAGAGCGAGATAGCAGATTTCCTGGCAAACGAACACCAGCTTCCTCCAGAGACTGCTATAGTGATTGCAGGATTGGCTGATGGAAGGTTAGGACAAGCCATAGAAATAGCCAGTCAAGAGAACTTAGCTTGGAAAGACGAGGTTCTGGCTGTTATGACCCGCAGAGAAGGTCAGGGTCTGGCAGCCCTGCGACTAGCTGCCAAATTGGATGCCGAGCCAGAGGCAATCGAATTTTGCCTCAGGGTTTTGAGTTCATGGCTTAGAGATATGTTACTGGTGACCAGTGGTTGTTCCCAAACAGAGGTCGTTCATCAAGATCGATACCCTGATTTGCTAGCCCTAAGTGGGGCTCTCAACGAGTCCGTTGTAATGCGGGCTATTAGGCAAGTTGAGAGTACACGGAGGGCACTCGAGGCCAATGCCAACCGAAGATTAGCCCTTGATACGTTACTCTACCAAATGGCTGATTTGACTTCTTTTTCTCCAGCGAGTGAGGTCTATAAATATGGTAAAAGTAGTAGGAGTTAGGTTCAAACATGCAGGTAAGATTTACTATTTTGATCCCGGCGAGATTAAACTGACCGATGGTGATTCTGTCATCGTGGAAACAGTCAGGGGTGTGGAATATGGAGATGTGGTTGTTCCACCCAAGGAAATTGCCGAAAGCGCGGTAGTCCAACCGCTCAAACAGGTATTGCGGCGGGCCACCGAAGAAGACGTGCAGATTGTGCGGGAAAACGCCGCCAAAGAGACGACGGCCTTTCAGATTGGGCTGGAAAAGATAGAAAAACATGGTCTACCTATGAAGCTGGTGGATGTGGAATATACCTTTGATAATAGCAAAGTGATCTTCTATTTTACAGCCGATGGGCGGGTGGATTTTCGGGATCTTGTAAAGGATCTAGCCAGCGTTTTCCGTACTCGCATCGAATTGCGACAGATAGGTGTAAGGGATCAAGCTAAGATGCTAGGGGGCCTTGGCCCCTGTGGGCGTTCCATGTGCTGTGCCACCTTCCTTGGGGATTTTGAGCCGGTTTCCATTAAGATGGCCAAAGAACAGAATTTGTCACTAAACCCCAGCAAGATCTCTGGCATATGTGGTAGGCTGATGTGTTGCCTCAAGTTCGAAACAGAAGTATACCGGATAGAAAAAGAAGAAAGTGAGGGTGAAACCACCGGGGAGGCGCCAACAGGATCCCGAGGGAAAGAACCAGTGAAAAGTTCCCAGGCAAAATCCGCCAGCCGTACCGAGGAACGTAGAAAGGCAGAAGCTCCTCTGCAGGAGAAGGTGTCATCAAAAGGCGAGGATTCTGATACCAAATCTCCAGATAGTGAAGGTAGTGCATCTACGACTCCGCCCAAAGGCAATCGCACTCGCAAACGGCGTTACCGGCGGCCACGCAACCGGCCCAAGCAGGAACAGTCTAAGCCAGAACAGGGTACCGCCAAGAAATGAGGTAAGTGGTGACTATGTCCGACGAAGCTCTGTTTCATCACGTATATATCGTTCAATGTCGTGATGGGACCCTGTATACTGGCTATGCACGGGATGTGAATCAAAGGGTAAGGGCTCACAATGAAGGCCACGGTGCGAAATATACCCGGGGGCGGCGTCCAGTAAGATTGCTTTATACCGAGGCCTGTGCCAGTAAGGGTGCTGCTTTGCGGCGAGAGCACGAGATCAAGGCGAAGTCCAGGGAGGCCAAACTTGATTTGATTAAGCAGAGTGTTGATCAAGATGACTATCAGGGGAGAGGGATGTGAAGGAGAACATAGGAGAACTATTCATATGTGCTACACCCATTGGCAACCTGGAGGATATCACACTTAGGGCAATACGGATCCTGCGTGAAGTAGACTTGATTGCCGCAGAGGACACGCGAAGAACACGCAAGCTACTTACCCATTTTGATATCCATACCGCTTTGATGAGTTATCATCAGCATAACGCTGTTGCCAGGATCCCGGAACTGATTACGCGCCTAAAGAACGGTGATGATATCGCGGTGGTATCAGACGCGGGGACACCGGGGATTTCTGACCCGGGCCTTGGACTAATAAAAGCTGCCATAGAGCAAGGAATACCTGTTGTCCCCGTACCAGGGCCTAGTGCCGTGGTGACCGCACTAGTTGTCGCAGGATTCGAGACCGATACCTTTGTATTTGCTGGTTTTGTGCCCCGGCGTGGTCGTGAAAAAAGGCAGTTCATAGAGAAGGTGGCTGAGGAATACCGCACCACGGTGCTCTACGAGACTCCCCATCGCCTAATAAACACTCTCAAGATGTGCATGACCACTATGCCGGATCGCCCCATCGCTGTCTGCCGGGAACTGACAAAGGTTCATGAGGAAATACTAAGGGGCACACCACATTTGTTACTAGAGCACTTTGAGAAAACCCCTCCCCGAGGTGAGTTTGTCCTGGTGATATCGGAAGTCTCAGAAAAGCGGGGAGGTGCTAAGTCAGAGGTAGGAGATGAGTCGCAAGACCCTCCCATCGAGGAAGCTGTGATGGAGCTCTTAGCTAAGGGGTATGACAAAAAAACCGCCATCAAGATGGTAGCGGAAGACCGGGGTATTCCTAAGCGGGAAGTCTACGGAGCTGCCATAAACATTCCCGCCCTATAGCAAAACCCTAGGCCTTGTTACCAAGGTCACGATGCGGCTGCTATCTGGGAGAGGCAGTGAGAGCAGACATTCTTATCTTTGAAGGTAACTATGTCCTCAACACTGCCACAGAATACGCAGGCGGCCTCGTATTTCCTTAGGATTATGCTGTCCCCTTCGACGAAGATTTCCAGGGGATCTCCCTTGTCGATCGTTAGCGTACGCCGTAGTTCAACGGGAATTACGATTCGACCAAGGTCATCCATTTGCCGGACTATTCCAGTAGACTTCATCTTTCAGTTCCCCCTATTCGACATCATTCGACATTTTATCCAATAAAAGTATACTGAATTCGATAGGGGAAGTCAACCTTTTCCTGTAAGAATTTGTCATGAATCTGGAGGTAATGGTACATGAGACTGCGAGTGATAGGCCGAAGTTCTCCCTACGCCGGCCCAGGCGATGCGACGGTAGGATATGTTATCGAAGGGGAAGACGGGCACTTCCTCTTGGAGTGTGGCACTGGAGTCGTAGCTAAGTATTTGGAGCACTATTCGCTAGCAGACCTAAAGGGAATAGTAGTCAGCCATCTACACCCAGATCACTCAGCTGACTTGTTTCCCCTGGGTTTTGCCATAAAACATGCGGTAATGCAAGGCTTGAGGCAAAATCGTGTACCTCTCTTCTTACCTTCTGGTGGAGTTGATACGTTTAGCGTGGCACTAAAGGCTTTCGGTGATCTAGGAGCCCACTATTCGGAAGTCTTTGCCTATGAGGAGTATGATGACAAATCCCGGGTAGCAATCGGAGGATGGAGCATCCACTTTCCCAAAGTCTACCATGGGATGAATGGCCACGGGGTAGTGATTGAGGGCGAGCAAGGTGAGCGGTTAGGGTATACTGGGGATACGAAAATGGGCGGAAACCTGGCCAGCTTTTTCCAGGGGAATGACCTTTTATTGTGTGAAGCCACAGTGGAAACGGCAGAGCAAGGAGAGGCTACTGGCCATTTGACCGCCGAGCAAGCTGGCGAACTTGCCACCGTCGCCCAAGTGAGTCAGTTGGTGCTGACACACTTTTTGCCTGGCACAGACGTAGAGGAGAAGCAGCGTTTGGCGGCTATGCATTTCCCTGGGTCCATCGCCACCGCTGAGGTGGGCAAGGTATATTCTATCCGAGCGCAGTAAACGAGGCAAATTGCCTGTTTTCTGTCCTTTGGCGGAACCAGCTTGACAGCCTAAGAGATTATGGTATAGTAAAGATCACAATTGATGAGATAAAGGCTGTGATTGGGAGGAGTAATCACCCCAAAGAGTAGATTAAGAGAGTCGGGTAAGGTGCAAGCCGATTCTACCTGTGGTGATGAACATGGCCCAGGAGTTGCCATTCGAAAATCCTTCTGGCTAGATTGGCCTG
Organism: Bacillota bacterium; assembly: GCA_012518315.1. GTDB lineage: Bacteria > Bacillota > Limnochordia > DTU087 > DTU087 > JAAYSL01. Next base: position 12,276 of record JAAYSL010000088.1, read on the forward strand.
TGGATCATGGGATGAGTAGGGTGGGCCGGGACCTGCAAAGGTGAGGCGCCCGTTACTGCGCCAGGGTATAAGAGCTTTTATTGTAGCTTTCGTACCTGGTAAGGCTGTTGCTGTGAGGCAATGGTGAAATGTGGGTGGTACCGCGTGAGTGATCTCTCGCCCCTGGTGGGAAACCAGGTGCGAGAGATTTTTTGCTTTCAGACACCTCAAGATCCTAGAAAAAGACGGAAAGGATGATACATCTATGGACGGTAAAGGAAAATACTATATCACAACCCCCATCTATTACCCAAGTGACAGGCTCCATATTGGGCATGCCTATACAACTACCATTGCGGACTCGCTGGCCCGCTGGCATCGTTTTACAGGCAAAGACGTACTATTCCTGACGGGCTCAGATGAGCATGGTCAGAAAATCGAGAGAGTAGCAACTTCTCTTGGGGTCAAGCCCCAAGCATATGTCGATAAGATTGTTGGCTCCTTTAAGGATCTATGGCAGAAATACAACATCTCCTATGATGATTTTGTGCGGACTACCGAGGAACGTCATCATCGGGTAGTGCAGGAGGTATTTCGCAGGGTCTATGCCAAAGGCGATATTTACAAGGGTGAATACGAAGGGTGGTACTGCACGCCTTGTGAGGCATTTTGGGTTGAAAACAAGCTACAGGATGGCAATTGTCCCGATTGTGGCCGCCCTGTAGAACTGGTCAAGGAAGAAAGCTATTTTTTCCGGTTGTCTAAGTATGCCAAGCGCCTGCTTAGGCATATTGAAGAACATCCGGATTTTATTCGACCCGAGAGTCGCCGCAACGAGATGGTTAATTTTATCAAGAATGGCCTTGAGGATCTTTGTGTTTCTAGAACTACCTTTGACTGGGGAATCCCGGTGCCCATAGATGATGAGCATGTCATTTATGTCTGGTTTGATGCCTTGACCAATTATCTCACTGGGGCTGGTTTCTTGCAGGATGAGGTGGCATTTGGCCATTACTGGCCTGCAGATCTACATTTGGTTGGCAAAGAGATAATGCGCTTTCATACCATTATCTGGCCGATCATTCTCATGGCATTAGACTTACCTCTTCCCAAGACTGTGTTTGGACATGGCTGGTTGCTCCTCGATCACGATAAAATGTCCAAATCCAAAGGCAATGTGGTGGATCCAGTGGCACTGGCCGATGAGTTTGGAGTAGATGCTATCCGTTATTTCCTCCTGCGGGAAGTCTCCTTTGGGCAAGATGGCAACTTCTCTCGCCAGGCTTTGATCGAACGAATCAATGCTGATCTAGCCAATGACTTAGGAAATTTGCTGCATCGCAGTATAGCAATGCTCCTTCGGTATCGAGATGGTATTGTGCCTAGCCCAGGAGAATCAACGGATCTGGAGCGAGATCTAGAGCAACTTGCCAGCTCTACTGCCAGAGATGTAAATAAACACATCGAAGGTTTGGAGCTAAATGCTGCCTTGTCTGCTATTTGGCGACTGGTGGGCCGTGCCAATAAATATGTAGATGAAGCAGAACCCTGGGTGTTACACAAATCAGGACAAAGTGAGCGACTAGATACAGTGCTTTACCATCTAGCCGAGACTTTGCGGATTATCGTGCTACTCATCAAGTCTTTCTTGCCGGAAACCGGCGATAAGATGTGGGTACAGCTCGGCATCAAGCAGGATCTTGGTTCCTGCAGCTTCGCCGATACCGCGTGGGGTAGGATCGAGCCTGGCACCCAAGTTGTTAAGGGTGAACCGGTCTTTCCCCGGATTGATCTTGACGCACTAATGGAAGCAGAGGAGGCAACTAAAGTGGCAGAAGAGAAACAAGAGACCAAGAATACTTTGACTCAGGAGACAACGACTCAGACGAAAGTCGAAGAAACACCCCAAGTCTCCATCGAAGATTTTGCCAAGCTAGACTTACGGGTAGCTGAGGTTAAGGCAGCAGAGCCAATACCTGGTGCTGATCGTCTATTGAAACTGCAGATTGCCATCGGAACAGAGCAAAGGCAGATTGTGGCCGGTATCGCCAAGCACTACACACCTGAAGCTCTAGTCGGTAAGCATATTGTGGTTGTGGCCAATCTCAAGCCTGCAAAACTGAGAGGCGTCTTGTCTGAGGGGATGTTATTGGCAGCCTCAACCAGTGATAGTTTGGGGCTTGTCACAGTTGAAAAAGACTTGCCCAGTGGAGCCAGAGTGAAGTAATCAAGGGGGATACCATGGAGCTAATCGATACTCACTGTCACCTTAATGATGAACAGTATGATGCAGATGTGGCCGAGGTTATCGAAAGGGCTCACTCGGCGGGAGTTCTTTGGTTGGTCAATATAGGCTATGATGTCGACTCCTCTCGAAAGGCCATCGGCCAAGCATCTTTGCACCCTAGCGTCAAGGCTACAGTAGGAATCCACCCTCATGATGCTAAGACAGCAACCAAGTCAGCTTTGGCCAAGTTAAGGGAGCTGGCAGCTAGGGAAGAGGTGATAGCTTTTGGTGAGATCGGGCTAGATTATTACTATGATAACTCACCTCGCGATATCCAGCGTGAGGCTTTCCGCCAGCAAATGGAGCTAGCAAAAAGTCTGAAACTGCCGGTGGTGATCCATAGCCGTGATGCCACCAAGGACACACTGGAGATCCTCAGGGAATATGCGCCCTTGCAGGGAATCATGCATTGCTTCTCCGGCAGCTTCGAGACGGCTCAGATCTGTATGGATCTAGGCATGTATATAGCTTTTGGGGGTGCTATCACCTTCAAGAACGCCAACCGATTACGGGAAGTAGTGGCAAAGGTGCCTTGGGAGTGGATCGTTGTGGAGACTGATTGCCCATACCTTACACCGGAGCCCTTTCGGGGGAGGCGCAATGAACCGGCTCACCTGCAGCATATCGTGGGCACTCTTGCGCAGGTAAAAGGGGTTAGTCCAGCAGATGCGGCTAGAATCACCACTGATAATGCCCGGGCTGCATTTGGCCTGGTCTGAATCTTCGGGGCTGTGGCTGACAGTACGAGTGCCACAGCCCCGCTTCCTATGGCCCTAGCAAAACTCCAGCCATACCACCTAGGAATATAAGCAGAATAGGGTTAACCTTGGTCTTGGTCATCAGGGCAAAAGTTGCCACAGCCAAGATTAGGGTCTTTAGGTCGATGATTGCCGCAGGGACTATATAAAGGGCCGCCGAGACAATCAAGATTACCACAGCCACATGAATACCAGCCATAGCCCTTTCTGTAAGAGGATGGTTCTGGTATTTGGCCAGAAAACGCAGTAGTAGGAAGGTAAGAATGAGTGATGGGGAGATCACGGCAATGGTAGCCACAGCACCCCCCACCAGCCCAAAAAGGCGATGGCCGACAAAAGTCGCCGTATTCACGGCAATAGGGCCAGGTGTCATTTCGGAGATAGCCATCATATCAAGGAACTCCTGAAGACTAAGCCATCCGGGCTCCACCACCTCTCGTTGTAAGAGTGGAATCATGGCGTAGCCGCCTCCATAGGCCACACAGCCGATCTTAAAGAAAGTGAGGTAGAGTCGTAATAGGTTCATATCAAGTGGCGCCATTAGCCGATCCATCCAAAGGCGCCTTTCCCTCCCTTAAGCGGATATTCGATCCCCTTAGTCAGCAAGCAGTAGTCCAGTAGCCGCTGCCATCAGCACAATGGCTATGGGATGGATTTTGAACAGGAACATGATCAACAAGCCAACAACAACAGCTATCCATTTCCAGCCGACATCTAGAGTCTGACCACCAATACGAAGCGCAGTGGCAAGGATTAATCCCACTACTACGGGGCGAACGCCGAGAAAGAAGTTGACCGCTACTTTGGAGTTGTGGAAATCGCCAAACGCGGCGGCGATGGCGGAAATCACAACAAAGGATGGTAGTGCAACACCGGCGGCCGCAACCAGTCCACCAACCGTACCTCGCATGCGATATCCTGTGAATAAAGACATGTTGATGGCTACAGCACCAGGAATGAGCTGCACACTTGAAACACAATCAAGGAATTCAGAGGGCTGTATCCACCGTTGCCTCTGTACCAGTTCCTGCTCAATGAGGGATATCATGGCGAATCCCCCTCCAAAGGTAAAGGCACCGATCTTTAAAAACGTCCAGAAGATGGACCAGAGACTGGGAAACGTAGTGATGATCGGGTTAGTTTGTCTTTCACCACCGACACTCTTTTCCATGATTTGCGCCATAGATATTCCTCTTTCTAGGTTGGTTAGTCAAGTACTAGTGACAAGAGTTTTGCTCAGTGCAGTTCTACCTTATAGCGGAAGCGGTCTCCTCTGATGACCGAATGGCGGAACTCCACCGCCTGATCCTTGGGTGTATAGGAAATCCGTTCCACTAAGAATACCGGTATGCCCTGGGGAAGCTTCAGATGATAGGCTTCCTCGGGGGTTGGTGATACCGCTTGCAGGAATTCCTCCGCCCTCCTGATATAGATGCCGTACGTCACTTCTAGGTAATCGTAGAGAGCCTCCAGGTTACTCTCTTTTTCGAGATCGGGACACATGGAGCTGGGTAGATATGAAGTCTCTAGCATGATGGGTTCTCCGTCTAGGTATCGCAAGCGACTGATGATCACCACTGGAGCCGTGGCCTGCATACGTAAGTGTCTAGCTACTACCGGCCCAGCGCTTGTCCTATCTCGATGAAGGATGCGGGAGGAAACCCGGTGTGGTCCTTTGCTAAAGCTACGAGCAAGGCTGTAGAAACGCAAAAGATCTTGCTCCAGCTTGGGTTGGGCAACCAGACTGCCTTTGCCCTTATGGGTGCTAATCCGCCCTTCACGCTGCAACTCAGCTAGGGCACGGCGCACAGTCTGCCGACTAACCTGATACTGTTTAGTTAACTCGTTTTCAGAAGGCAAGAACTCACCGACCAGCCATTTGCCTTGCAGAATCTGATCTAAAAGGATCGTTTTGAGCTGGTAATAGAGGGGAATAGGGCTTGTGGGATCAAGCATATCATCACCTCGCACTGTAGCCTGTACACATGTGCGTACAAGTGCATTCTCAGCTTAGCAGAAATGGGTGTTCCCGTCAAGAGAGGTGGTCCTGAAC
>JAAYSL010000089.1 GCA_012518315.1 Bacillota bacterium
AGGCTAGTAAGACCCCTTGTAGATGACAAGGTAGATAGGCCAGGTGTGTAAGGGCAGCAATGTCCTGAGCTAACTGGTACTAATAGGTCGAGGGCTTGACCTTTAGCTTTCCATTGTGCAGTTTTGAAGGTGTAACACAACCTAATAAGTTTCTGGTGACAATAGCGGAGGGGCAACACCTGGCAACGACGAACAGGACGTTCTAGTGTCCGAAGGGGCACAGGATGTGCCGATTCCGAGGACCATCCCGAACCCAGCAGTTAAGCCCTCCAGCGGTGATGGTACTGCCGGGGTAACCCGGTGGGAGAGTAGTTAGTTGCCAGAATACCTTTCGCTCCTCGGTAGCTCAATGGTAGAGCACCCGGCTGTTAACCGGGTGGTTGTTGGTTCGAGTCCAACCCGGGGAGCCATTTGCTGTTTTCGAGAAGCGGAGGTAAACATAGAATAATTAGGCCAGGCCACTTTAGGTCTGGCCTGTTTTGGTTGTATGCTCGTCCAACTGTGGTAGAATAGAAACGTTGCATTACACTCTAATCTGTACTAGCGGGGGTTTTGTATGAGAATCGGGATCATCGGTCTGCCCCAGGTGGGCAAGACCACATTGTTTAACTTGCTGACAGAGGCCTCTGCCTCCACTGGTTTCGGCAATAAAGATAAGGCAAACATCGGGGTAGCCAATGTACCAGATGAGCGTATTGACTATCTTGCAGGGATCTACAACCCAAAAAAGACCACCTATGCCCAGATAGAATTCGTGGATCTTGCCGGGTTAGGGCCAAATAGTAACGGACGGGATACTAGAGAGTTTCTTACAGCTCTGCAAAACGTGGATGCCGTGGTACAGGTAGTGCGGGCCTTTCGCTCTGATATAGTGCCGCACTTCCGCGGCGATATCGATGCCATGCGGGATCTTGACCTAATCCAAAGCGAGCTGGTGTTAGCTGACCTTAGCCTTCTGGAAACCCGTCTAGAAAGGCTAGACAAGGGTAGGATGAAGCAAACAAATGTAGAGGTAGAACTGGCCCTTTTGGATAAATGCCGCACCCACCTAGAACAGGAACAGCCCTTAAGTCAGGTGGAATTCACTGACGAGGAAGCGGATCAGTTGCGGCAGTATACTTTCTATACAGCCATACCAATGCTTTTGGCTGTCAATCTAGATGAGGAAGAGTTAGTCGAGGGTGCCTATCCCCGCCGCGAGGAGCTATCTAGCTGGGCGAAGGCAAGAAAGATACCGGTTATCCCAATTTGTGGTAAGTTAGAGGAAGAGATCATTGGACTTCCTCCGGCAGATAGGGAACCATTTCTCGCGGACTTGGGATTAAGTGAATCTGGCATAGGGCGCTTAGCTAAAGCAGTTTACCGTCATCTGGACCTCGTCTCTTACTTTACCGTCGGTCATGATGAAGTGAGGGCTTGGACTATTACAGCTGGAATGAATGCCAGGCAAGCTGCCGGGAAAATCCACTCAGATATTGAACGGGGATTCATCCGGGCCGAGGTTGTTGGTTATGAAGATTTCCGCGCCTTGGGCTCTATGACCAAGGCAAAAGAAGAGGGACTTTGTCGCCTGGAGGGGAAGGAATATATAGTTCAAGATGGGGACATCATCAGTTTCCGGTTTAATGTCTAATTGGAGTGATTAAGATGTCAGTAAAAAGGAAGGCCTATGAATTAGCCAAGGCACTGGCAGAAAGCCCCGAGTATGTGAGATTAAAGGAAGCACAGGCGGTAGTCGAAGATAGGCAGGCGGCTAGAATAATGCTCCAGGACGTGCAGCAAAAGCAAGCGAAGCTTAGGGAAAAATACGTAGCTGGAGAAGAGATCACCGATGCTGAAATAGAGGATCTACAAAAGACAATGGAGTTAGTATCCTTTAATCCTTATGTACGGGACCTGATGGATGCCGAAATGGCCTTTAGTGAGTTATTATCGGAGGTTTGGCAGATCATCGGTGAAGCAATTGGCATCGAGTTATCTGAAACAGATGCAGAACCAAAGGAACGGCCAGAACCAAAGGTGAGTGAAGCCCGAAGCAAGTTGTGGATACCGGGTCAGGACAGGTAGCCGCGGTGTCTAACTCTGGGTTTCGGGTAAGAAGGAGGTCAACCATTGGGACAAGTATATATTGAAGAACTCAGCCAGCATGAAGGTCAGGAAGTGACCATCAAGGGCTGGGTATATAATCGGCGTTCTAGCGGCAAAATTCACTTCATCTTGGTGCGAGATGGTACCGGGATAGTGCAGGGTGTAATGGTCAAAAAGGAAGTCTCCCCAGAGATATTCCAATTGGCCAAAGAGTTGACCCAGGAGTCTTCAATCATAGTGAAGGGTATAGTCAGATCCGATGAGCGAGCACCGGGAGGCTATGAGCTTACTCTTACTCATCTCGAGCTAGTACAAATGGCAGAAGAATACCCCATTACCCCAAAGGAGCATGGGATCGAATTTCTCATGGATCACCGACACCTTTGGCTGCGCTCTCGGCGACAGCATGCCATTTTGCGGATTAGGAGCGAGATTATCAAATCAATCCGCGATTTCTTCGATGACAGGGGCTTTGTTATGGTGGATGCACCTTTGCTCACCCCTGCGGCTTGTGAAGGAACTACCACTTTGTTTGAGACCGACTATTTCGATGAAAAGGCCTTTCTCGCCCAAAGTGGACAGCTCTATATGGAAGCGGCGGCCATGGCCTGTGGCAAGGTTTACTGCTTTGGGCCTACATTCCGTGCAGAAAAATCTAAGACTCGTCGCCATTTGATGGAGTTTTGGATGGTAGAACCGGAAGTAGCCTATGCCGATCATGAAGATAACATGCGACTGCAAGAGGATCTAGTAGGTTATGTTGTGCAACGAGTTCTGGAAAAGCATCGGCCGGAGTTGGATGTCTTAGAGCGTGATATATCCCGCTTGGAGACGGTCGTTCCGCCATTTCCCCGGATAACCTATGATGAAGCTATTCAGCGCCTGCAGAAGGCAGGAGTGGATATCAAGTGGGGAGCTGACTTTGGTGGCGGAGACGAGACTATACTAGCAGAGCAATTTGATCGGCCTGTATTTGTGGAAAAATACCCAGTCCAAGTCAAGGCCTTCTATATGAAACCTGATCCAGAAAGGCCGGAAGTCGTCTTATGTGATGATCTTTTGGCACCGGAAGGCTATGGTGAGATCATTGGCGGCAGCCAGAGAATAGATGATCTGGGTTTACTCAAGCAGCGCATGCAGGAGCATGATCTGCCGGACGAGGTTTATGCATGGTATATGGATCTTAGGCGCTATGGCTCCGTACCTCACTCGGGATTTGGGTTGGGATTGGAGCGCACAGTTGCCTGGATCTGTGGCTTGCCCCATATTCGGGAGACGATTCCTTTCCCCCGGCTAATTAACCGTCTCTATCCATAGTAACCCGGCGTAGGGAGATTCCAGAGGGGCTATCGGCTAAACTGGTGCCCCTCTCCTATTCCGTTTGGTGCAAGGCGATGTTCTCCTATTGCCGCGTGCCTAGCAAGATCAGGAGAACACCTATCCCTACTATACCTAGCTTGGTTAGGGATATGCGGCCTGCTAACCCAGCTAATCCCAAAAGGCAGACTGCCGTTAAGATCATGGGGCCCACCAGGCCTAGGATGGCATTGATGCGCAAAGCAGTTCCTACCTTTCCCAAGCGGAGCATCAGCACAGCCGCGGCTATCTCCAAGCTGCCCGCGATTATTCTAAGTAAGGCCATATTTCGGACTACCTGTACCTCATCATTCATGGGCTTATTCCTCTCATTGCGATTCTTTGCTAAAGGGATTTGTGGCTATGGAGAAAAGGGATCTGAATCACTAATGTTTATGAGTTAAGGTGTGACATCATGCGATAATCCTTGTATGGATGACTTGCAGCCTGACAATACTACAGACCTACATCAGTGTGTCAGCCTGTCGTCCTCCGGCAATTGCTAGTGAAAAACAAACATGGTATACTTATCCCAAGTTGCGGTGAGCTTGTAAGCTAAGATTGGAACCACCCGAACACTGTCTCGGGTGGTTTACGTAGTTGACACAGGAGGAACCAAGATGTACGAGTGTGTGTCTAGGGTTGATCCCGAAATCGCCGAGGCTTTGCACAAAGAGCTCAGGCGACAGCAAGATAGTATTGAGTTGATTGCCTCCGAGAACTTCGTGTCCCGGGCAGTACTTGAGGCAGCCGGTTCTGTACTTACTAACAAATATGCAGAAGGTTATCCAGGCAGGCGTTACTATGGAGGATGTCAATATGTTGACATAGCTGAGGAGCTAGCCATTGAAAGAGCGAAGACTCTCTTTGGAGCGGAACATGCTAATGTTCAACCCCATGCCGGTGCCCAGGCTAATATGGCAGTCTATTATTCGATACTGTCACCGGGTGATACTGTGCTGGGTATGAGCTTAGCCCATGGTGGTCATCTCACCCATGGTAGCCCCGTGAACTTTTCCGGGAAGCTCTTTAACTTCGTCCATTACGGTGTGGATAGGGAAACAGAGAGAATTGACTATGATGATTTGGCAAGATTAGCCAAAGAGCATAGACCAAGGCTAGTGGTAGCTGGAGCTAGTGCCTATCCTAGAGTCATCGATTTTGAGCGCATACGGGCAATTTGCGATAGTGTCGGCGCCTATTTTATGGTGGATATGGCCCACATAGCCGGTTTGGTAGCAGCTGGCCTGCACCCTTCCCCCGTACCCTATGCTGATTTTGTCACTACCACCACCCATAAGACTCTAAGAGGACCAAGGGGTGGGATGATTCTCTGCAAAAAAGAGTTTGGCAAAGCCTTAGATAAGACCATTTTCCCTGGCACTCAAGGAGGTCCCTTGATGCATATCATTGCGGCTAAAGCAGTAGCACTAAAAGAAGCCGCTACCCCCGAATTTATGGAATACCAACAGCATGTGGTGGAAAATGCCTCAGCCTTGGCAAAAGCCCTAACAGAGCGGGGATTACGGTTGATTAGTGGAGGTACTGATAACCATCTAATGCTAGTGGATGTGAGGGGTTTGGGGCTTACAGGGAAAGTAGCGGAAGAGGCTTTGGATGCTGTGGGTATTACCGTTAACAAGAATACCATACCTTTTGATCCAGAGAGCCCTTTTATTACCAGTGGTATTAGGCTGGGTTCACCGGCAGTCACCACCAGAGGAATGGGTAAAGCCGAGATGGAGGAGATCGCTGACATCATCTACCAGGTGCTATCTAACTCCACTGTGGATAAGGTGCTAGATGAAGCCCGTCAGCGTCGACAGACACTCTGTGAGAGGTTCCCTATATATATTAGCTAACCTCTTTAATGAACTGTCAATCTGTGACTTGCGGTTTTTCATTGTAGACTATGTGCTAGACGCCTTCTTTTCCGAGAGGGCGTTTTTTGTTTTTCGGATAGTGTTATTCTGGTCATCTAGAGAGTAGCATACACCAGTTACGGGGATATTAAGCATCGTATTATTGCCACAAAGGAGGAATCCAGTTTGGCAGAAATGCTAGAAATCCGCTGGCATGGTCGAGGTGGTCAAGGTGCCAAGACCGCGGCATTGCTGTTGGCAGAGGCTGCCGCCGCAGTAGGCAAGTATGTGCAAGCATTTCCTGAATATGGCCCCGAGAGGATGGGTGCCCCGGTAGTATCTTACAACCGGATCAGTGACAAACCAATTACCATCCATAGTGCTGTCCAATTTCCCCGCTTTGTCGCGGTACTTGATCCGAGTTTTATCGGAGCTATAGATTTTACTGCCGGTATACCTAAGAGTGGGGTGCTTTTGATTAATAGCTCGGATTCCAGTAATGTTATTCGTCAACGCATGCAACTTAGATGTGACACTATCAAGGTCTACACACTAGATGCTAGCCAAATCTCCCAAGCGACTATTGGTAGGCCCATACCCAATACCCCTATGCTTGGGGCTATGGTGGCTGCAACTGGGATCATGGGCATAGAGGAGCTGCTCTTGGACACTCGTAATCGGCTGGAGAAGAAATTTCGTGGCCGTCCCGAGCTAATCGAGGGCAACATGGTAGCGATAACCCAGGCTTACGAGGAGGTGCAGCGCCAATGACCCCTAGTAGTCAAACCAAAAACCTGCTGAAAGTCCACCAGGTAATCGACCCAGAGATCGAACCCAATGCTGGCTGGGGGGATCTACCCATTGGTGGGGTGATTCCCCAGGGTGGGACAGCCAGGCAGTTTGCCACAGGTGATTGGCGCACCATCAGACCGGTGTGGAGCAAGGAAAAGTGTATCAACTGTCATCGGTGTTGGCTCTACTGCCCGGATATTAGCTGGATTTCCCAAGATGGTAAAATCCAGGGAGTTGATCTTACCTTCTGTAAAGGCTGTGGGATTTGTGCTAATGTCTGCCCAGCGAAAGTGCATGCCATTGAGATGCATCCAGAGGATGACTTCAAATCAAATGAAGCGGCCAAGGAGGAATGAAAATGGCAATGGCCTTAGAAGCTCAAAAGACTACGGCCTTAACCGGAAATGAAGCGGCAGCGACGGCCCTACGCCAAATCGAACCTGATGTAGTGGCTGCCTATCCTATCACACCACAGACAGAAATTGTCCAGTTATTCTCTACTTTTGTCAGTGATGGGCTCGTTAAGACTGAGTTTGCAGCAGTGGAAAGTGAGCATAGTGCCATGAGTGCTACCATAGGGGCAGCTGCCGCCGGGGCTCGGGCGATGACAGCTACATCCTCGAATGGGTTGGCTTTCATGTGGGAAATGCTTTACATCGCGGCGGGTCTTAGAATACCCATTGTCATGCCGGTGGTGAACCGAGCCTTAAGTGCCCCCATCAACATCCATTGTGATCATAGTGATACAATGGGGGCCCGGGATGCCGGTTGGATTCAGATCTACTCAGAAAACGCCCAGGAGATGTATGACAACCTCATTCAAGCGGTGAGGATTGCAGAGCATCCTGAGGTGCTTTTGCCGATAATGGTGACAATAGATGGGTTTATCATTAGTCATGGGATGGAAAACGTGGAATTACTACAGGATCAAGTGGTGAGAGATTTTGTCGGCGAATATCACTTCCCTTATCCGTTGCTGGATATAGAACACCCCAAAACTATTGGCCCTCTTACTTTGCAGGATTTCTATTTCGAGCACAAACGGGAACAAGCGGAAGCCATGCAAAGATCCAAAGCTGTCATTACGGTCATCGCCGATGATTTCGCCCGCCTTTCCGGTCGGCAATATGGGTTTGTGGAGTGCTACAAGATGAAGGGCGCCAAGTATGCTTTAGTCGTACTAGGCTCTACCGCCGGTACCGCCAAATATGTAGTTGACGAGTTAAGACAGGAAGGTGAGCAGTGCGGGTTGGTAAAAATTCGGGTATTTCGCCCCTTCCCCGGGCCTGAGCTGTGCAAAGCACTGGCGGATATCAAGGCAGTGGGCATTATGGATCGTTCAGACAGTTTTTCCACACAAGGAGGTCCGGTATTTGCTGAGACAAAGGCTGCCTTGTATCAAGCCTCCAATCAGCCCAAGTGCGTAAACTACATCTATGGTTTAGGAGGCAGAGATATCGAACCATCGCTCATTAGACAGGCCTTTATGGAGGTAAAGGACCTGGCTACCAGCAATGCTGTGGGTGGAGGTATAAGGCACTTGGGTGTTAGGGAGTGAGAATGGAGAGTTAAGGTATGCGGTTCTACAAGACTAGTAGCGTTCTTGAGGAGGTGTCATTTTGGCATTACCGGATCTCGCCAAAAAACCACAACGTTTCACTGGGGGCCATCGGGCTTGTGCTGGGTGTGGCTTCCCGATAACTATTAAGATCATCTTGCAGGCAGCAGAAAACCCGGTGGTTGTAGGATGTTCCACCGGCTGTATGGAGGTTACTAGTACTATCTATCCTTATACTGCTTGGGAGTGTAGCTTCATTCACAGTGCTTTTGAGAATGTAGCTGCTACCATTAGCGGAGTGGAAACCGCCTATCGCAGCCTGAAAAAACAAGGCAAAATCCAAGAAGAGATCACCTTCATCGCGTTTGGTGGTGATGGTGGTACATATGATATCGGCCTGCAAGCCCTCTCTGGCGCCATGGAAAGAGGACATAAAATGGTCTATATCTGCTATGATAACCAAGGCTACATGAATACCGGGATTCAAAGATCCAGTGCTACTCCCCGGGGGGCTAATACGACAACATCTCCTGCAGGTACTCACATACCAGGGAAGCAGCAGTATCCCAAAGACCTGACGGCGATTATGGCGGCTCACAATATCCCATATGTTGCCCAATCATCGATGAGTCACTGGAATGATCTCTACCGCAAGGCCAAAAAGGCCTTCTCCGCAGATGGCCCTGCCTTCTTGAATGTGCTTAGCACCTGTCGCTTAGGATGGGCAACAGCTCCGGAAGACACGGTGGATGTGGCGGAAGGGGCAGTTCAGTGTAAACTCTGGCCCCTATTTGAGGTGGAAGAGGGGGTTTGGAAGCTGTCATTCAAACCAAGACAACCCTTACCTGTAGCTGATTGGATGAAGCAACAGGGACGGTTTAAACACTTATTCCGACCGGAAAATGCCGAGCTCTTGACAGATATTCAACGGGAAGTTGATGAGCGATGGGAAAAGCTCCTCAAGCGCTGCGGTATTGAGAATGGAGGGGATAAACAAGGGTAGGTATAAGAGGCAAAACTCGAAGGTTTTCGCCCACGATTTGTCGATAGTAAAATGATATGGCTCCGATTCGGGGATCTGTTGGCAGACGCTTTGTTTATCAGTATGGGCATGGTACAATAAATGTGGTACCGGAAAAAACTACTCTGGATGGGTTCAGTATGGAAGAGAGAACTACCACATTAGACCGTGTCTCCATGCAGCGCTCCATGCGCATTTGTATCATTGAGGGCATGTTTGCCAATGCTAGCGAGAACATGATTGGCCCCTTCCTGGCTCTTTTTGCTTTAGCTTTAGGTGCTACCAAAGGGCAGGTGGGGCTTTTGGCTGCCCTTCCCGCCTTAATTAGTAATTCCCTGCAGATACCATCTGCTAGGCTCACAGAGTATTGGGGTGATCGGAAGCGGTTGGTGGTGATCACAGCCACTATCTCCCGCCTGATGGTGATTGCCATTGCCACCGTCCCCTTAATGCTCAAAGGTGATGCTGCCATTTATGTCTTTATCAGCCTTGTCACTTTACGAGGTTTGTTTAGTAGTATTGGAGTGCCTGGTTGGACTTCGATTATGGCCGACATTACTCCCCGGGATAGCCGGGGCAATTACTTTGCCTTTAGAAACATGTTATGCAATATTGCGGCCTTATCAGGAACCTTATTGGCAGGTTGGTTAGTCAGAACATATGATTTTCCCATAGGTTATCAGGTCTCGTTTCTTTTGGCGGTGACGGTAGGGTTAGTCTCCAGCTATTACTTTTCAAAGGTACCAATCCCCCCTATGCCCCGCCGCTCTGTGCATCGCCAGGGCCCAACGGGCATTAAGAGCTGGTGGGGAACAATTTCCCGATATACCGCTTTCCGCAATTACTGCCTCACTTCTATCCTCTGGAACTTCGGAGTGAATTTCGCGGGTCCACTTTTCCCTGTGTATTATCGACAAGACCTCGGTGGCGATCCCGGGTTTTGGGGAGTAGTCACTGCCTCAGGATTAATCGCCACTTTAATCGGTCAGCGCTACTGGGGGCGTCTAGCTGATCGCTATGGGCAGAAAAACGTCATGTTGGTAGGGGGCATTGGTGCAGCTTCAGTGCCCTTTTTCTGGTTTTTCGTACCTCGGTGGGAGCTAGCCCCAGTGGCTCAGTTCCTTGGTAGTTTTTGCTGGGGTGGGTATAATCTCGCCGCCTTTAACTTAATCCTGGAGATTACCCCCGATGAAGAGCGGACTACCTTTGTCGGAGTGTACAATACTATGGCCGGATTGGCTAGCTCCATGGGCCCATTAGCTGGAGGCTACCTGGCTGATGTCTTTGGTCTTAGGCCTGTGATTATCATATCTGGCCTTCTTCGATGGTTAGGATATTTCGCCTTTAAGACTATAGTGCCTTCGGCAAGTGACACAAAACTC
>JAAYSL010000090.1 GCA_012518315.1 Bacillota bacterium
ATAATCAGTAAGGGAATTAAGGTAACCACGGGCTGCCTCCCACTCCCTGGTAGTTAGTTTCTGCCAGGCTGCCTGGATCAGTTGATCAAAGTCATCCAGAGTACCGGAAAACTGAACTCTAAGCTTCACCCCTTGAATGCTGACCTGAACTGCGCCCTCCCATTGATACTGCTTTAGTGTATGAGGGTCTTGATATGATACTGTGACTTTTTGACTACCTAAGGCAATGCCGGAGATCTCAAAACTGCCATCTTGCGCCGTGGTTACCATATGGCTTTTCCCGGCCACATTGACCAGTAACTTCTGATTAGCCAAGCTAACCCCATCTACACCATAGGCTTCGCCTTTGACAAACCCTTTCGGTCCACCACCACAGCCAGCGGTAATGACCACAAGGCATAGCAAAATTACGCTACCTGCGTACCATCGCCTCTGACGTCTCCGCTCAAACCCCTTCTGCCCTGATATCTTGTTATCTATACTCTGCTGCTTGTTTGCCATAGTCTCTGCTGCCCCTTCCTACAACAACTAGCCAATTTCTCCTACTCCAGCTGTAGTGTCTGTCTCATCCTGGTCTCCTTGCCGGATTTGTAGGCTTTCACCTCAAGGAGTACCGGCCCTTGGCCTGTGGCGCTAGATGCAAAGGGCTCGGTCAGGTACATCCCTTTTGCCGCCCACATTTGGGCAAGGTCTAGCTTTTTCTCACCCCGGATTCCACTGACTTCTACTATCGGCGGCCCATCTAGCCCCGCTTCTGCCTTGACTAAGACGGTATAGCGGCCTGGCAAAAGTAAGTCCGGTAGGACTGCAGCCTTGATGTTATCGGTTGGTGAAATGAGAACCTCAAGACTTACACTCACCTGCTGAGTGGCCTCAGTATTGGTAGCCACCAAAATCACTTCTGTCACATCCATGCCAGGCTCTCTCACATAACTAAGATCGCCACCAGCTCCTTCGAACCTGCCCACCCGGACCTTACCATCTGCCTGCTTTTCAACGAGCCGAGCCGCCAACCCTGGCTGACCCTTTAGCCGGATCACTTGACCCTGTTTGTTGCTACTGTCCAGTTGCCAGTAGCGACCAACCCAAGGAGGCAAGGTAAAACTACTGCCGGACAATTTCGGTAAAGACGATGTCTTTAATCCCATAGCAATATCTGAATACCCATAATGGCTATCGGCAAGGTCAAAAGCATTGGCTACGGCCCAGTCCACCAGCACTTCATCGAGATTCGTATCATAGCCAGCCAGATATTCAGCTAACGCACCTAGCCGATCTGTTCTTGGGTCTTGGAAAAGGCGCCTCAGATGCCCGGGGCTGTAATGCTCGGAAAGATAGACCATATAGGCATAGGCAGCACCATAGTCTTCATAGCGCTGTTGCCAATCGACTAGGGAAATACTGCTATAGGAGCGGAGAAAGGCTTGGATCGTGCCAAAGTCCCAATAGTCCTTCTGCCCACTGACTTTGCCCACCAGATAGGAGCCATACATGGCCATTCCTTCAGCAAACCAGATATTATCCGGGGAATAATTCCAATTGTAATTCCACTGTACTAGGTGGGTGAATTCATGGGCTAAGGTCTGTAATACTGTGTCAAGGCCAAAGCCCAATACGAGGGAGTTGATATAGATCATCTCTCGTTCATTGCTGTTGGCAATCCATTGGTTGGAATACTGATTCCGGGAATCGAAATATCCGCTGATGTGATCCGCATCTAAGCGTGTGATCAGAAGAGTCACTTGATTGTTTTCATCGATATCTGATTCAGTACCGAAATACTGGTTGATCACAGGATGGATTGTCTCCTCAAACTGGCGGGCTAGAGACTCAATGACTCCTGAGTCAACCGGGACTCCAGATTCCACATAGATGTTTAGCCGTCCCTTGGGATCATTACCCAAAGGATAACGAAGATCGGCTGTGACTTGCCGCATGCCGCTACCGTTAAAAAGAGTGACATAGAATTTTTCCTGTAAGGGTAGCAAGCCTTGGGCATTGCCGAGAAGGGACAAGGCCGTCTTGGCACTAACCGGTGTAGCAACAGGACCTTGAGCGGCCACAGGCGGAATGAGGGGTGTACCACTGACAAATCGGGGACTAGCTAACCCCTTTCCCGGCAAGAGCAAGAATACCAATAAAACGAAGATCCAAATCCATCGATTTTTACAATAAGACATTGAAGGGATGGCCTCCTTTAAGTGTCTGGCATTCCCTGCCTCAAGGTAACCATCCCTGGTGTTCATACTCCATCTGTGAGAAAACATATTACGGAATACACGCCTAGCTTAACCTATGAAGTGCTACAGTGCTAACTTGACTAAGAGAGAGTCAGGACTAGCAATAGACTAACGGCTCCACGAGAGAAGACCGATCCCTAGGCCACCAAAAACTAGATTGCCTAGCCATGCCGCCAACAGCGGTGGAAGTAGCCCATTGGCCCCCAAGGAGCGCGCGATAGATGTTGCTACGTAATACAGAAACATAATTATCAGGCTAAGCACAACCCCAAACATCCTGCCCCCCCGGCCAAAGTAGAAGCAGAGGGGAGCACCCAACAAGACAAAGACAAAAGAGGCCCAAGGCAATGCCAGTTTCAGGTGATAATCCACGACAAAATCATTGACCTGTAAACCGCTTTTTTGAAACAGATCTATGTGTTCTCCCAGTTCCTGCCGACTCATTTCATTGGTAGTCTTTTGCTGGCCAAAAAACCGCTCTGGTCTGCCTGTCAGTGGTAGCTCCATCTCTTGAAATCTTACCTGCCCTTTGACAAAACCCTGGTCATCGAGCTCCTGTACTGTGCCATTCTGCAAACACCATTTATTGTCGCCGTATTCCCCGGTAGCAGCAGTGATCAGCCTTGGAAAGGAACCAGCCTTGGTTTCATAGATCATGATCTCTTGCAACTCTTTGCGCTGGCTATCCACTCTGCCAATGTAGAAAAATCGATCCTCGGGGTCACGGAAAAACACCTGCTCCTCAACGGAAGGCGGCGCATCTTGAAAGATAATGCGACGAATCAAATTGGCCTCTTTGTGGTTCATCTCTGGTACTACCTTCTCATTGGCGAAATAGGTGATACCACTTACTATCACACCCAAAACCAACAGGGGGGCAATCATTCTCGAAAGACTAAGTCCAGCCATCCGCATAATGGTCAGCTCATTATCCTTAGCCAATCTACCTAAGGCAAGTAAGGTGGCAAAGAGCACCGCTAAAGGAAGGGTGAGGACGACGATCGAAGGAAGTTTGTAGCCCAAAAGATGCAAGACTGTGGATACCGGAACCTTTTTTACAAACACGAGATCCATCAAGTCAAAGAGGTAGCCACTAAGCAAGATGATGGTAAAGCCCCCGATACATAGCAGAAAGGGGCTAAGCATCTCTTTGACTACATATTGATCCAGTATGGTCAAGGGACCATAACCACCATCTCCTTGCCCGCCGGAGGTAGGCAAAGGACACCTTCCTCCGGCTTGCTGCCTCTTGTTTTTCCTATACGATTTAGAACCGCCAGGTGACAGCCATGGTGTGAATCCCTTGGTAATCACCACCGAGATAAGCATATTCCACCCGCCAGTTGGCCAGATCCACTCCAGCTCCCCCAGTCCAGGCTTGCCAGGTGGTGTCTAGCCCTTTCTGTAGCCCTACCCGTAAGGCTAGGCCTTGTCCAAACCTATACTCACCGCCAAACCGCATGGCTCTCTGTTGCAGGCGGTTTAGCACATCATATCCATCAATGGCGATGGTGAGCCTCTCATCTGGCCGAAAAGCCAGTCCCACCAGCATGTTACCGCCATCATCACCGAGCTCATCGCTTTGACCCTTGATTACCTGCTGTACATCCCGGAGAGAAACACCCAGATTTACTCCGTTAGATATCTTTACCATGCCCGCTACATCTCCGGCCCAACCTGCAACCGAATCCTTCTTAAAGGGTTCTTGCTCCCTTTGATAGCGGAGATTGCCTCCCCAATACACCCCGTTACTTAAGGGTTTTGCCATCGAGTAACAAAAATCATGGGTTTCATGATATTCTATCCTGCCGGGTTCAGCCACCGGATCCAACTTGCCATAGTACCAGGAAAGCGCTCCAGCACCATAGCCACTGTCAGGTTCCAAATAGCTCACAAAGCTTGCATAGCTATCCTTTGTCTGTGTATAGAACGCTAAGGCAGAGCTAAGAGAGGGTTCTTCAAGTAGCATCAACCCGGCGGGATTCCAGAATATCGCCGAGCAGTCATCACTAATCGCCGTATAGGCCCCGCCCATTCCCAAAGCCCTAGCCCCCATAAAAGCCAGAGCCATACTGTCATAACCAACCAGCATTCCCACTAGGATAAGTAATCCCAAATACCAATTTGCCTTTCTGTCTTTCAACACCAAAGTAGTAGCCCTCCTTTGCTACCCCTCTTCCGAGCTGAAAAAGACAAGACTTAGGCTACAAGGACACCCTAAAGTCTACACCCAAAATGAGACTCTTAAGATCCCGAGAGGCCACTTTAATGCGAACCTGTGGGGACAAAAGCACATCTGCCCCGAGATTAAAACCCTCTTTTACGTATTCTACCGCAAACAAGGTGGCAGGCATGCCTCGGGACTTTGCTCCAGACTCTATCGTCACCGGGTTAAACATCTTGCTTACACCCAGAAACAGCCCATCATAGTCCCTGGTACCCACTCCTACATGCCCACGTACACCGACACTAGCCAGTCTTTTGCTAGCAACCATATACAAGGAATCATCACAAAGCCCCACCGCCAAACCAGGTAGATCAGTGCTCTCCTGGGATAAAGCCAGCTTGGCATGTAATCCTACTTTGGCTTCCTTTGGGCCAGTCAAAAGACCTGCTTCGATGCTCGGTGTCACGCCATAGGCGAAACTACCAATACCCTTTCCACCTTCTAGGTGATAGGCTAGACCGATCCCACCAGCTGGTAATGTGTCGGCAGTAGGTAAGGTCAAAAGACCAGAAGGCCCCTTAACGGTGGTGCCGGCACTTACGCCAACGGAGAAGAATACGCAAATCACCATGATCCAAGCTAGGCATAGCAACCTTTCTTTCACCCGCATTGCCTCCCAAACGTACTACATATAATTCCTCATCAACTGCTGTAAGTCGAGTGTGCTTAGGCCGCCGCCCTTTACCAAAAACAAAACCCACTACAGAACCTACATGGCCTTTGTATTCGCTAGTGGTACAGGGTTTTCCTGTCGAGGAGGTTCTAGTGAAATCTTCCAAATCAGCTCTCACCCCGTAATCACCTGGATAGGTAGCCCACCAGTCCATACTCTAAAGCGAGAATCCATCAGACCAAGGGTCGCTTCTCAGTCATTCCTCATCCTCCGGGGCTTCCCAAATTTGGATGTCATCCTCCAATATGCTTGCCAATTGTTGTTCTAACTGTCTTACCCTCCTCAGGAGTTCCGGCAGCTTTCTCTCTGCTGCCAGAATCCGCATATTCTCCTTATGCGGCCTGGCTGGGAATCCAGATACAAAGGAGTTGGGAGCCAAATCCCCGGCTACCAACCCCCGTGCTGCTACGACGCAGTTATCCCCCACAGTCAAGTGTCCCGCAATCCCCGACTGCCCGGCCAGTACTACTCGATTGCCAACTATGGCACTGCCCGCGATACCGGTCATAGCCACAACCAGGCAGTCCTCGCCTAGCCTGACATTATGGCCTACCTGGACGAGGTTACCGATCTTCGTACCCCGACCAATTACTGTGGTACCACAAGTGCCCCGTTCAATGGCAGAATTTGCACCGATCTCTACATCATCTTCGATAATCACCGTACCGATATGGGGCACTTTCACATGACCACTGGGTAAGCTGACAAAACCAAACCCATCCTGCCCAATAACTACTCCGGCATGGATAATCACGCGATTACCTAGCTTTACCCGTTCCCGTATACACGCATGGGGATAGAGTAGGCAGTTTTCCCCTAGCACCGTTTCAGCTCCTATGTAGACTCCACCCATGAGGATGGTGCCCTTGCCGATCTTTGCTCCTGGCCCAACAATGACTTGTGGCCCAATGATTACGCCCTTACCTAGTTCTGCCGTCTCATCTACTACCGCACTAGGATCAACTCCCGGTTTTACGTCAGGAGACCAAGCAAACTCCTGTAATACCTGGGCAAAGGCCAATCGGGGATTAGCCACCTTGATATGGGGCCTGCCTACCTCCTGGGCCTCCTTGGGCACGATCAAAGCTCCTGCTTGGGTCTGGTCTTTGTATTTGGCCAAAACCTTCAAATTCTCCGCAAAACTGATCTCTCCCGGCCCGGCCTCCGCAATGGGGGCCACTCCCTCAATAACCAGATTCCCACTACCAACTAGCTCACCGGCCGTCAGTTTAGCTAGATCTCCCAACCTGCGCAATCCAATCAACCCCCCGGTCTTTTTGCATCAATACAGAAATAGCGAACCGGTTTCCCCGATTCGCTAGCCAAATCCGGCCCTCGCTGTGATCACTTGATCCTATTTTAGCGCTTTGACCACTTCACCGGTAACATCCTCGCCACCAAACCTGACACTCTCTTTGTACACTACTACTCCAAGGCCTTTCCTCTTAGCGATGGTCGCCAATGCTTCATCGATTTGCTTCTCTAGCTTACCCTCGAGTTCCTGCTTGAGCTTTAGATACTCGGCCATTAGTTCTTTTTCTCTGGCCTTACGGCTTTCTTCATCAAGGTTGGTTTTCTCTTCTTCTAGTTTAGCCTGCAAATCGGAGTATTTGTCAGCCAACTGTTTTTCATAGCGCTGAGCCAAGGGGCTCTGGGCTACTACACGGCCTAGATCGATCACCCCCACCGTGCCCCCCGGTTCCCTCAATGACCAGGCTGTTCCCGCGATCAGCGCCACGAGAATGATGGCTAGAGCAATCATCCACCACGGTATTCTCGACATTGTCAGTCCTCCACCCCTCAATTTTTTCTAGCATAGGAGACAAAATAAGGTGAGGCTATGCCTCACCCTGTAGTATAACCAATACTTGGTTGGTTATATCTATCCCTCTTACCTCGACTTGGTTCTTGTCTACTACCAGAACAAGCCCCATGGACCTGGCCACCTCGGCGATATAGGACTGAAGGTCTTCTTCCATCTCCCCTTGTACTAGTCTGTACCTGGCTCGAAGGGGCTCCATTTTGGCTTCCATATGAGCCTTTTCCTGCCATAGCTTAGCTTCCAGGGGATCAATACTGCTAGTATCCAGAAAGTGGCGACTTGCCAATTGCTGCTGCCAAAAGGCCTCCAGATAGCTGTCTACCGATCGACCTCCCGCAGCAGAAACAGCTAAGCCACCAGGTTCAGTTGAAGTGCTAGTGTCAGATTGCAGCTTATCTAGCTGTGCTATAAGTCTAACCCTCAATTCCTCATCATATAGGTGCAGTTTCTCTGTGGCAGCCTTGTCCGCTTGGTCAGCCTTGGCTTGCAGCTGCCGATTGGCATCCGCTTCTAGCCTTTCCTTCTTGTCCTGGAATTCGGCTTCGATACTAGAGATCTCATCTAGCAGTGCCTCTGCTTCTTGGGGTGTCAGTTTGCG
>JAAYSL010000091.1 GCA_012518315.1 Bacillota bacterium
AAAAGATAACCATTATCCGCCCCAAGAGTATATGCCTCCCGGATAACAGCCATAGCTTGGGGCGGACCCATGGATAGTACAGTAACTGTCCCCCCATACTGCTCTTTAAGTGCTACTGCAGCCTCTAGTGCATAGGCGTCATACACATTGAGTTTGGATTCAACACCTTCCCGTTTCAAGACACCCTTTTCTTCATCGATCTCAACTTCTGTGCCCTCCGGTACCTGCTTAATGCAGACGATGAAATGCAATACTCTGCCCCCCTACTCAATTACTGATTCCGCTTCGCCTCCCATGACGCATTTGCGTTTCCAAATGCCCAGTCTCCGGTCTACGACTCAGCTGTTGCTCCCCACAGAGCCTACCCTGACGACCAATTCAACCTCAACTGGTGCTCCAAAGGGCAATTCAGCAACCCCGATGGCTGCCCTAGCATGCTGGCCATTGTGTCCAAAGATCTCTAGAAGAAGCTTAGAAGCCCCCTCTACTACAGCCGGTTGCTGACCAAATCCTTCTGCCGATGCCACATATCCTGTCAGCTTGATAACTTCTTCTACTCGGTTGAGATCTCCTATTACCGATTCTATAGATGCTAGACAATTTAGTACTGATTGCCGAGCGGAGATTTGCGCCTCTTCAATGCTTATTTCTCTACCCACCTTGCCTTTACACTGAAGCTGTCCATCTATTGTCCCGGTTTGACCAGATGAAAAGACTAAGTCATTGTAGATTTTGGCCGGGACGTACGATGCCACCGGCTTTGGGACCTTAGGCAATTCTAAGCCCAACTGACTTATTCTTTTATAGACATTCACTTAAGACGCCCCCTTCTGGGAAAGTGACTCCTTTGAGCCAGCCCTATTTGGGGTCGGCATCACAATACTCACTTCTGTCCACTCTTTGTGTGGCTCACTTTTAATGTCCAAATAGCCACCCATTTCCGCAGCCAATCGCTCCGAGATGGCCAAACCATAGCCCCGCTTCCCATCTCTAGTGGAAAACCCAGGTCGTTTTACCTGTTCAATAAGCTCCGGTGGAATGCTGGCTCCGTTGTTGCCTACAACTAGCTTGCGGTAGCCCATACCGTGTCGGCAAGCTACCACGACAAAGGGCTTGGAGCTCTCGGCGGCGGCTTCTAGAGCATTATCCAAGAGATTCCCTAGCAACCTAGCCAAGAGATGTGATTGTCTAGGATTTTCCAGTGCAGCATAAGAGAGATGTACATGAAAGGTGATGCCCCGCTCTATGGCCTGTTTCTGTTTCAGGTTGATCATCTCCATCCAAGCATCTTCGGGCAAACCGTGTTTGGAAACGCCATTCGATACATGGGAAGCGGCATAGCGAAGACACTGCTGGCCTTTTTCCATATCTCCAGATTGGAGATACATTAAAGCCAAGGTCAGCTCATTGAGAAGATCATGCCTGTGCTCATGCATATCCATTAGCTCTCTTGTCTGTTGGTTGAGTTCTGCCCTTAAGTGGCGAGCGTCAGCTTCTGCCCGTTGCCACAGATAGTACAAGACAGCTATCGTTAGGTAGGAGGCAATCATGGCTTTGATACGAGTAGATTTTGGGATTTCTCCAGGAAGCAGCAAACAAAGGATATGCTGATAAACAGTGAAGACAACAAGGAATAACAGTGATAACGAACCCACTACTCTAGGTCTCTTGTCCCTATCGATCCACTCCTTATGCTTGGTGAGCATGAGATGCCCTCCTGTGGCCGAGATATTCGCGTATTGTTTCTTCCTAAGACATGGGGTTCCCTGCATAGAAACAGGAAAGGCAA
>JAAYSL010000092.1 GCA_012518315.1 Bacillota bacterium
TCGTCACAGGGGGACTGCTTCGCCTTGTGCCTTTAACTGGTTTGGTTACCCCCTTTATCAGCTATGGGGGTACAGCGATGGTGACCAATCTATTTAGTCTGGGCCTTTTGCTCAATATCTCTAGGCAGGAGCTTTGGTCATGAAAGGGCCGGCCAAGTTTTTGGTATATACCCTAATTGCCGGATACCTGCTGCTTGTGGGTGGTGCGATTTACTGGCAGCTGGGACAGAGGGAGATTCTGGCCGCCCATCCTGGTAATCCCCAACAATTGCACCGGCGTCGCCAAGTGCGCAGGGGAGGGATATACGCTAGCTGTGGAGAAGTGATAGCGGAAAGTTTGGAGCAGTCCAGTGGTTTTCAGCGAGTCTACCGAGGCACTCCGGGTCTGGCCCCCATGGTGGGGTATTGCAGCCAACGATATGGTAGGGCGGGACTTGAGAGAGAGCTTGATGGCATCCTCATGGGGTGGCAATATCCGGGGGAATCGGCTATTGGTCGAATTCGACACTTATTATCTGATCAAAGAGAGGGCTATAGTCTTATTACGACCATTGATTTGCCCCTGCAAAAGACGGTAGAGAGGGTTTTTGGCAACAGAAAGGGTGCGGCTGTTGTCATGGAGGTCAAGACAGGCCGCATATTGGCTATAGCCAGTCTGCCGGGGTTTAGTCCCAATGAGATTGAGGCGAACTGGTCGGTTATCAGCACTGATGCGAATAGCCCTTTGTATAATCGGGCTTTGGCTGGTTTCTATCCACCGGGCTCTACCTTCAAACTAATAGTCTTAGCCGCGGGATTGACCTCTAAAGGTATACAGCTAGGGACTAGGTTTGAGGATCCGGGCACTGTCACTATTGAAGGTCACAAGATAGTCAATGCAGGTGGTAAGGCTTGGGGGCAGATTTCACTGCTTGATGCGTTGGTTGTCTCATCCAATACTGTTTTTGTAAAGGCTGCTCAAGAGATCGGTGGTGAAGACATTGTGCAGATGGCTAGCAGTTTTGGACTAGGTAGCAGGCCACCGCTGCAAGGAGGTAATCCCTCGGCAGGCAAGCTTCCCACAGGGAAGCTATCCTCCCTAGAGCTCGCCCAGATGGCAATAGGGCAATACGGGCTCGTTACTACGCCCCTGCAAATGGCTATGGTGGTTCAGACCATTGCTAATGATGGCCTGATGATGGAGCCATTGCTAGTGGAAGAAGTACATGCCCCGGGAAATGGTGGCGTAATGACAAAGAGACCTTCACCAATTAGGTATGCAATTAGTGCCGAAGTTGCCCGGCAGGTTCGGGGAGCAATGGCAGAAGCGGTAAGTCGGGGTACAGGCCAGAAGGCTTCCTTAGATATGATTGATGTGGCTGGCAAAACTGGGTCGGCAGAGAACCCTCAAGGACTTGCCCATGCTTGGTTTGTGGGAATGGCCCCGGTAACAAAGCCAGTTGTTTGCCTGGCGGTAGTGGTGGAGAATGGTGGTAGTGGTGGTAATGTGGCAGCACCCTTGGCTAGGGAAATTCTCCAAGCCTATTTCCAAGGAAATACGGGAGACTAGCTGGAAGCTGGCACAAGCCCAAGGTATCTTGAGTTACCGGTGGTTGAGTGAGGTGATAAGATGGAAGGAGAAGTCCTATCTAACCGCTATGCCATAGAAGAACGGATTGGTGAAGGTGGAATGGCTCTTGTCTATAAAGCCAAAGACAGGCTGCTCCACCGATGGGTGGCTGTGAAAGTGCTGCGGGAACAGTATACCAGTGATGAGGATTTCGTTGAGCGCTTTAGGCGGGAAGCGCAAGCCGCAGCTAGTTTATCCCATCCCAATGTGGTGAACATCTATGATGTGGGAGAAGTACAGGACACTTATTATATAGTGATGGAGTATGTCCGGGGCACAAACCTAAAGGAACTAATCCGCAAAGAAGGGAAGCTGACCCCAGAGCAAAGTGTGGGGATTGCCTTACAGGTGGCGGCCGCGCTAAGTCATGCCCATCGCCGTCATCTGGTGCATCGGGATATCAAGCCTCATAACATTCTGATTACCGATGAGGGTCAGGTGAAAGTCACGGATTTCGGTATTGCCCGGGCGGCAAGCACTGCCACACTGACCCAGACGGGCCTAATCATCGGCTCAGTGCATTACTTCTCTCCTGAACAGGCCAGGGGCGGGGTCAGTAGTGAGCAGTCAGATATATATTCTTTGGGGATAGTCCTTTATGAAATGCTGACTGGAAAAGTGCCCTTTACCGGTGAAACCCCCATTGCTGTTGCTCTGCAGCAGCTGCAAGAACCGGTTCCCTCTCCCCGGAAATTGGATCCGGGGATCCCCAAACCCTTAGAGGATGTAATTCTTAAGGCTTTAGCTAAGGAACCGGAGGAGCGGTTTCGCTCGGCAGATGAATTCATCTTAGCTTTACAAAAGACTGGCATAAAAACTGATGTGCCCGTGGCATGGGGAAACGGGGAAGCGGGAGAGTTGCGTGATGATCTAGGGTCTACCCGAATGGTTCCAGCTTCCCAAGGGGAAGAAGCTACCAGGGTTCACCGACTAGGGAGGGGGGAGAAGGTGAGTAAAGGTAAGAATTCCCGTTCTCCGGCTAGGCGCAGAGTTAGGGCTTTTGGCATTTTATTCCTTATAGCGTTTCTTGGGGGCCTTTTTTGGGCGGCCTCATACTTGCCCCAGCTCATTTTTCCAGCGGAAGTGAGTGTGCCAGATGTTGTCGGACTGACGGTGACTGAAGCTCGACTCGCGCTGGAAAAGCAGGGTCTACACTTAGCTGTCGATAAGGAAGTTGAGAGTCAGGAAGTAGCAGCCGGACGGGTCATTAGGCAAGACCCGGCAGCCCTTCGCAAGGTAAAAGAAGGACGCACTGTCTGGGTTGTGGTAAGCCGGGGTTCCCGTCTGATCCCAGTACCTGACGTGGTGGGTTTGCATATAGATGAGGCCAAAAAACAGATTATCGAGGCCGGGTTGACTGTAGGGGTAGAGACACCGGTTTTGGAGGCCACGGTATTACAGGATTATGTCGTTAGCCAGAGCCCACAACCTGGGACTTTCCTGGAGGAGGGCTTGGCGGTGGATCTAATGGTCAGTCGAGAGGGGATAGGCCGCCCACTAGTAGTTGTGCCGGATCTTAAGGGTCAGCCTTTAGAGGAGGCCAAAGCTAGAGTCAGGCGGCTAGGACTAATGATCGGGCATGTGTGGGGAGACAGTAACCCCGCCCTCGCGCCTTGGGAGGTAATCCTGCAAAATCCCCCACCTGGTGAACGGGTGCCTCAAGATAGTCCCATCGATTTTGTCTATAATAGCTGGGGAACGGGACAGCCGACACAAGAACCTCCGGAGGATTTCCCAACCCATGGGGGACAATCTGGAGATACTACTGAATTGCCGGAGGATACTGGCACCACATCGGCAGGAGAAGTCAGTAGCCATGTCCGAGAGGCAAGTGTACAGGTGACTGTTCCACCTGGGCCAGAACAGGAAGTCGTTGTGATAGTGATTGATGCTTTAGGTGCCCGGGAGGCGTATCGCGGGACACATCCCGGTGAAACCACTATCACCCGCCATGTGCGGGGCTATGGCAATGAGGCCCGCATCCAGGTCTATATCGATAACCTAAAAGTGTCTGAGACAGGGTTTCCAGGTAGGTGATCAGAAAAAAGGAGGAGACGCGTGGAAGCCGAGGTAGGTGTAGTGCTGCGGGGGGTGGGCGGAATATATAATGTGCAGGATGCTGCCGGCAAGACCATCCGTTGTTATCCCCGTGGGCGGATTAAGCAGCAAGAATTGGTCATCTTGGCAGGGGATAAGGTTAGGTATACAGTTATCGGTGGAAATGAGGGGGTAATCGAAGCTGTGCTACCCCGCAGCACAGTTCTGCCCCGTCCTGCAGTAGCCAATATTGAGCAGCTCATAGTAGTTGGTGCTTGTGCTTCACCTGAGCCACAGCCGGTTTTTATCGATAGATTATTGGTTCTGGCGGAGAGTCGCAAGATCCATCCCATTATTTGTCTAAACAAGATTGACTTAGTATCAGAATCGGTGCCAGAGGAGTTATCCACGATATATGAAAAGGTGGGTTATCAGGTATTAAGATGCTCTGCAAAGACTGGTGCCGGAATTGCAGAGTTGCGACGATGCCTGAAGGGCAAAACAAGCAGTTTCGCAGGTCCTTCTGGAGCGGGGAAATCCTCTTTACTAAACTCATTAGAACCGGGTTTGCGTCTGGTAACCGGACAGGTGAGTGCCAAGACTGGGAGGGGCCGACAAACCACCCGCCAGGTAGAGCTCTTGCCTCTTTCTTTTGGAGGCCTAGTGGCGGATACTCCTGGCTTTAGCCAGTTGCGGCTGGAAGGAATAGACCCCATGGAGCTGGATGGACTTTTCCCCGAATTTGTCACAAGTCGGCAAGATTGCCGTTTTTCTAGCTGTTTCCATCGGGGAGAGCCGGGTTGCGCCGTCCAGGCTGCTGTAGAGGAAGACAGGATATCCCCGAGCCGGTACAATAGCTATCAAGTATTCTTGGAGGAACTAGAGGCGGCTCGTGGCCGTTATTAATCAATTTTCATATGAAAGGTGAACCCTATGTTAAAAATCGCTCCTTCCCTCTTGGCCGCCGATTTCACTTGCTTAGAGCAGGACATAGCCCGAGTGGACAAAGCCGATTACCTGCACTTGGATGTGATGGATGGCCGGTTTGTGCCCAATATCAGTTTTGGGCCGCCGGTGATTGCCGCGGTTGCCAAGATTACCCCGTTACCACTGGATGTACATCTCATGATTGAAGAGCCGGAACGCTTGCTTTATGACATTTTCAAAGCTGGCCAAGGAAAGATCGACTGCATAACTGTGCACGGGGAGGCTTGTCGGCACTTGCATCGAACCTTGCAGGAGATCAAAAATCTCAATGTCAAAGCCGGTGTTGCCCTTAATCCAGCTACACCAATAGGTAGCCTCAAGTATGTAGCATCTTTGGTGGATCGCGTGCTGATTATGACCGTCAACCCCGGTTTTGGTGGACAGGCTTTTCTTGGGGAGACGATCCCTAAGATCGAGGATACTGCCGGATTGCTGAAATCTTTAGGTGTGTCTTTCGAAATCGAGGTTGATGGAGGCATCGATCCTAAGACTGCCCCATTGGTGGTGGCGGCCGGGGCCAGAGTCCTGGTGGCAGGATCTGCGATCTTCGGTGCCGACCATCCACACGAGGTTATAAGAGAGCTGCGGGAATCAAGCAAAGTTAACTAATACTGGATTGAATTGCTGGTGGCGGACGAGATGAGGACCTAGCTAAAGCGTGTGTGGACGCTGATAAACATTCGGCATCAGCCCCCTGGACATACCGATGAACAGCTGTTGTCTTCTATGATAGCAGCTGTTTTCCTATTCTCAGAGGCAAGTGAGACATTACTGAGTAAAGAAAGACTTGACATTTGGGGCAGGTGTGTTAAAATAGACTCACCTGCTGAAGGATAGGTTGTCACCATCACTGATGGAGAGCAGTCCAAGACATGAAGACGGAGGTGAAGACTGTGCTGGCTTCCAGGCAAGCCTGGTGGGTTGAAGAAAAAGGTCAAGCTATGCTTGAATATGTGCTGGTACTTAGTGTGGTAGTTCTTCCACTAGTCTTGGTGGCTAGACATATGCAACATGAAATGGCAGTTTTTCTTCGCCACCTTTTGCGGACTGTCCCATCGTGGCTAACTGGCGCCTAGTACTTCAGAATACTTATGAGAGAGGAGGATATCGATGGGTCGAAGACTCTCCCAGCTATGGCAAGACCAAAGTGGTCAGGGTATGGCTGAATACGGACTGTTGACCGCATTGATTGCCATTGCAGCATTGGTTGCCGTGAGGACTCTGGGAGAGAACCTCAAACAGAAATTTGAGGAAATGAGTGCATCATTAGGTAGCGTTAAAGCTACTGCTAACTAAATTAAATACCTCTTCAGGGCATGGCTGGTGACAAAGGACATACCTGGGTTAGGATGACTGGTGCCCAAAAGGCACCGATGCTGCCCCGCTACCACGATGGTACTGGGGCAGCATCTTCACTGGTACAAGTTGCCAGAAGGGAAATGCCATGGAAGCAAGACTATTTCACTTACACGCCCACGGGAGGTGCCTTTGGAAATGCCCAATGTACCCAGTATCACCAGGCAATTTGTTTTGACTATGCTGCTAGCTGGAGCTATGTTTTACGATCTGCGCTATCGCATCGTGCCCAATTTCTTGATTGCCCTAGCAGGGGGAGTCGGAGTGGTGCTAGCCGCAATGGAGGGAATCGATGTTTGTTTAAAGACCATTCTCTTGGCTTTGCTCACCTGCTACCCGTTCTACTATGGGTACGAAAAAGGTTGGATGGGCGGCGGAGATGTCAAGCTGGTGGCAGCTATTAGCTTGCTAGTGGGTGAAGAGTTGGCAGGAACTTATTTTCTCGCGGGAACCATGGGCGGAGGCTTCATGAGCTTAGTTTGTCTCTTGTTGAGCCGAACAGAGCATAGCGTCGATGATGGTGAAGGTGGAGGAAAACCAGTGGTAGTGCCATATGCTGCGATTTACGCGGCCAGTGGGTTGTTGATCCAGATCCTGTTATTTGCCGGGGGCTGGTGACGTTACTCATCTTTAGATCAACGGATTGGAGGTAAGGGCGTGCTAAAAAATGAGGAAGGAACGGCTCTTTTGGAGTTTAGCCTAGTCCTGCCTTTCCTTGTCTTATTCTTGTGGGGAATCCTTAGCTTCGCTCTGTATGTGATGGAATCACAAATCATGCATTTGTCTGCATTTACTGCAGCCCGGGTCGCTCTAACCAATGATTCCCCAGCAGGTGAAGCTGCTGCCGCATCTTTGTTGTCCGCCTCGCAAAGGGATCCGTTTTGGCTTACCCAACCAACTCGTGAGTTTCGAGGTTATGACCTAGCAGTCAAGAAGCACGGAAAGCGGATTGAGGTGGAAATTGGCCGAGAAAAACCGTGGTTCTCGTATCTTGGACAGCTACTCAAAAGACAGCCAGTTGCAGATGGAGTCGAATCCATAGAAAACGCTTTCCATCAGTTATCGGTTAAGTATGCTATTGGGAGGTAGTGGTCTTGTGGAAACCGGTGATGAGTCATGTCAAGGGCTTGAAGAGCTTGTCTCAAGAAGACGATGGACAAGCCCTGGCATTTCTAGTTATCATCTTGGGTGTGATCATGGCCTTTGCTGCAGGCATATATATCACTTCCGAAATAGCTGTTAGCAAGATTAGGTCTCAGAATGCCGCCGACGCAGCGGCACTAGCTGGTGCGGGCCTTTTGGCCGACAGTCTTGACCTTCTTGCATATCACAACATTATTAGGACCTCTTCCTGGTTTACTCCCAAATTTGGAGGATTCTTGAGGGCAGTGGTAAAACCGGTGGCGGAACTCGTCTTGGAAGTGGCACCAACGGCAACCCATGCCAGGGCAATACAGGTCGGGTTTGTTAATGAGTGTTATGTTGTACCCATAAACCACCCTGAACTAGGGGTTCGACGGTTTGGGGGATATTACCAGGATCGGCTTTGGGGACGTGTGGGTAATCGCTATGTTCAAGTAATGGCCTCCAATAGCCTACAAATACCCAAGTCGGTAAGTGCCCTCTTGGGTGATCCCTACCTGAGAGAGCCTATGCTCGGATCCATCTCAGAAGCTAGAGGCATTGTTCATGGAAGAGGGCTAGGATTACCTAAGTTCTGGGCCGATTTCGGCAAGCTTTGACTCACTTTGTGACAGTGGGGCAAACTGCTCCGATGGGAGGTAGTTATGTTGCACTGGGGTCACTGGATACATAGAAGGGGAGAGTCAGGCCAGGCTTTGATTGAGTTTGTGATGATCTTGCCTATCTTGTTGGTTGTGCTTGTCAGTGTATTTCAGTTGGCATTGATCTGTGAGGCCAATTTATTGACGCATATGGCGGTGCGCCATGCCGCCCAGATTCATCTGGCCGGGGGTAGCCAGCGGGTCATGCAAAGGGAAGTCTCCCAGTATTTTCAGCAGTATCCCTTCATGAATGCTCAGTCCGTTCAGGTCTCTTTGGTGCAAAGCCCCATGATGACCACTGTGATAGTGTCATGCAAACCGCCGATGGTTACATTGCTCAAGCGCTTCGGTAAGGTGCCTACTCTGACAGCTTCCATGAGCTTAGGCAGAGATTTTTTCGACCTTGGCCGTGTCCTAGACATAAGAACTGTTCTTAGATTTCGAGACTACCTAAAAGGGGTGAAGTAGATAATGAGAGTATCGTTAGGTTGGCGCCATCGATTTGCTATATACCTGATTCCTTGTTCTATCTGTCTTTTTGTTCTATCTCCGTTGCTTGCTGGGGCATCACTCCCAATTCCTACGGCTAAGGCACCACCTATCTGGCAGGAAGTTGCTCAGGTTGAAATGGCAAGTTGGGTTGCTAGCAATGACGGGTGGTACCATGGTGAGATGGGAATTCTGAAAACCGTAGAGCAACGTACTTTAGTACGGGATTTGACCAAAGGAGGCTGGAAGAAGGTTAGAGTTGATGCGAATGCCCTAGGTTGGCGACTAGCTGAGCTACTAGATGTCTTGCCTGAACTAGAGGATGCTATCTCAGATCAAGACTTGCGTATTCAAGCCAGTCAAGGGCCCTGGGAGTTGGAAGTATTTGTCGCCAAGGACAAAACAGAAGATTACTACGTCCATGGTTACGATTATGTTGCCCTCTTAAGTCACCGACCTGAACTAAAGGTTCCATCCCATGCGATACTGGCTAAAGAGTGCCAGGCATCACCTGGCTCCAGATTAGTACGTGCGGTTGTCCCTACCCACGGAATAGATGATATGCAAGCTCTCTATGTTCTCGAGACGCCTAGTCCCATTGAGACCGTGGTAGCTCATTATGCCAAGCAGCCTGGTTGGCAGGTCCAGTCTCTGGGGATCCTGGGGGCATTTGGTTACAATGAAAAGACGGAAAGCGTTCTTACTGTCTTTGGGCCCAGTTTTGGGGCAGATCATGACGAGGAAGGGTTGGGTGATGGCGACATGGTGACATTGTATACGATTGTACGGGGCTCACAGGAAATGAGGATACCTTGGGGTCGGTGATGACATGTTTCGCTATCGCCATTTGATCATAGCTATTATCCTGGCCCTTGTGGGCACAAGGCTAACTGGAAGCTATATTCATAGGCTAGAACAACAGGCCACCGGAGAAGGACCCCGAACACAGGTGGTTATTGCCAGGAGTGCTATACCTAAAGGTACCGAAATGCAGACCAAGTTAGTGGAAAGCCAGATGTGGCCCGTGGCTATGGTGCCACAGGGTGCCATAACTAAGCCCACCGAGGTTGAGGGTTACTTCGCTTCCGTTGATCTGGTAGCCGGTGAAGTGATCTTAGCTGACCGACTCATTGATCGGAATGAGCAAAATCTATCATGGCAACTATTACCGGGCGAACGGGCGATAACTGTCTCACTAAATGGTGTGACCGGATTGGAGGCAGAGCTCAGTTCAGGCAGCCGAGTAGATATCTTAGGTACCGTGCTGGACTACCAAACCGGAATGGAACATAGCCTAATGGTCTTAGAGGATGTATCTGTATTGGATGTCGCTACTAGCGAGGATTCATACGGTAGTGCTTTGGGCAAGCATAGGGTGGTCCTAGCAGTTTCACCTGACCAAGCGAAGAAACTGGCGTTATTCGATGCTAGTGGTTCGTTACAGGTGCTTTTGCGGCCCGAAGGTGCCGACAAACCCGCCCAAGAGAATCAGCGAACACTGACCACTAGGGATATTCTCGGACAAGGCCAAGTCAATAGAATCGATGGGTGGGGAGCTTTGATTCCGCCTTCAAAGGAGGAGCCTTCAAAACCCTCAGAAGCCAATGGGAATGAACCTTCTAGGGAAGTGGAGATCATTCGGGGCACTGCTGCCTTAGTGGAGAGTCTACCAAACAAACTGGGAACACCTCGCTAGGTGACATTCCTAGATAAAACATAGCGGTTTCCATCGGGATTCTCTATAGAGATTCAATTGACAGTGGGGGTGACCGATTATTGCAGAGAAGTCCTATTGCATGGTACAAGGCTCAAATGAAAAAAGCATCAAGTGCATGGGTGCTGGGATTTGTGCAGCTAGTCATTCTCCTTTTTGTAGTGGGTCAGGCTTGCGCTACTAGCTCAGTCTCTTGGCCTGCCCGGCCAAAATCCTCCCAGAGGGTGGAACCTCCGGGTTCTTCCATTTATCTTTATGCCGGTGAAAGCATACTTAGATCGGCCAGTGGCCTTCTAAGGGTGGCTGTTGGTGATCCGAAGGTAGCCGACATCAAAGTTGTAGAAGGGGATACCTTCTTGCTTAATGGAGTTGGCAAAGGGCATACCACTTTGATGGTCTGGGATGAGCAAGGGGTGCAGTCTATAGATCTAGTGGTTACAGCAAGACCTCCTCTCGAATTAGCCTATGTTGAGAGACTACTTGCCGCTTGGAGCGTAAAGCCTAGTTGGTGGATGGAATATCTAATCATACAGGGCACTGTGGCATCAGAGACTGACAAAGAAGCTGTGGAGAATCTGGTGAAAACCATCTGGGAACCGGTAATCAGTCTGGTGGTTGTAGCAGATAGCGGCAGAGATGCTGCTGGAGAAGTAGAAAAGGAATCGGAGCGAGCGCCAGCTCAGTCCCATCGATCGGCAGAAGATCTTCTCACCCAAGAGATCCAAGGAGCCTTAACGATGCGTGAGGTTGAGATCCAGGCTGTTAGGGATCTGGTCATACTGAGTGGAGAGGTAAAGACTAACCAAGATCGATTGCGGGCTGAAAGGATCGCCCTACAATTCGCACCGGAAGTCTTAAACCTAATCCAGGTGGCCGAAGTGTCGGAATCTATGGAGAGGGAGCCTGGGGTAGGCAATGAAAACGAGTTAGCCAGTACTGTTAGGGGTAGAGAGTCTTCCATCGCCATAGAGGATATAGAAGCTTTATGTACATTGTGGGGATATACCTTGAAACCCTTAGGTGGACTACTCATACTGGAAGGTGAAGTCTCTACTCCCCAGCAGAAGGCCGCTGTGATTGACCTTTTGGAGGTATACCAGCTCCCTTATGTTGATGCTACCACTGCCAAAACATTATCTGCCAACAAAAAGGAGCTTGCCAGCCTTAAGGCTATGCTGCAAGAGTTGCCTGGTCTTCGAGAGGCTAGTGTCAGTCAAAGAGGAAATCGGTTGGTCATCGAGGGCTATGGCCTCGAACCTGCCGCCATAAAGCTTGCCGAAGAGCTAGTACGAGATTACGGGGTCCCTAGGGGGATGGAGATTTCGAATCTGCTTCATATACCGACAGAGAGCAAACCTAGGCCTTCCGGTTCCCTGATTCAGGCCGAGATGGGTATTCCCGGGTTGGTAGTGCGGTGGGTGGGGGACACCCTTGTCTTGGAGGGAACATTGTACCCTAAAGCACGGAATGCAGCAGTGGCCCTCGCTGCTCAGTATGCATCTCAGGTGGTAGATCTGACTTCGGAGAAAGCTCTTTCTACCATGACTCTAGCAGAGATTGAGAATCTCATCGCCACCGATAGTGTGACGGTCTCTAACATAGAAAACAATGTAGTCTTGCTGGGCACACTCCCATCCCTTGAGCACAGGGAAGCGGTGATAGGCTTAGCATCGGCATTTGGATATCCAGTAATTGATGCCTTGATGGTGGTCAGTGGTGAAGAGGACAAGCCTTTTGTGGTGACGGCTGCCGAGGTGAACAACGCCATTGGGCTAGAGACAGTCCAAGCCCAGATCGTTAATGGTGCTATTGTGCTAGAGGGTGAGGTAGGTGGGCCCCTTGACCACGCTAGAGCTAGAGCAATTGCCAGCACTTTCGATAGAGACGTAGTAGACTTGATTGAAGTGGTGGTGAAATCAGAATCAGTCGAGGATAACTGGGAGCCTTTGGTTCTGGAGGCAGCTAAGTGGGGAACTCTGTTATATAAAGTTGCCTCTACACCGGTGCTAGAGGGAGAAGTGACTCAAGAAATCGCGGCTTATTTGGAGGCTCTTTTAGATAACGAGTTTGCTCACTGGATCAATCATCTGACGGTTCTCTCTCCACCGCCTACACCCCTGCCTTCTCTAGAGCTTGTCAAGGCTTCACTGGGACACCCAGATATTGACTGCCACTACATAGGAGATACTCTAGTTTTGCAGGGTGAAGTCGCATCTTTACAGGAAAGGCAGCGCCTTGTCAGCATGGCCTCCTTGGTCGGGGTACCAGTGCAAAGCTTCCTTGAGGTGAGAGATGATATCCAGCAGGTCTGGGTCGATGTTTGCATGGTGGAGCTCTCCTACAACAACAGTCAAGAACTTGGCATTGAGTGGGATTTGGGTTTAGGGACCAGTGAAGAAGTCATAGATGAGGTGCTATTGCCTTGGGAACTCCCAGGAGAATCTCCAAAGTCATCATCAAGGTCAGCCTTTAGTCTATTAGTCGGGCCCCTATGGGCCACGACCAACCTTCTCAGTCTACTTCGTTCTGGAGAGGCTCGGATTCTGGCTTCCCCTTCACTTCTTACCGAAAACGGAAAACGGGCAGAGTTTTTAGCAGGGGGAGAGATACCAGTCCCGGCAGAGCTACAGGGAGTAGAATGGAAATCCTATGGGGTGGGGCTGACAGTCACCCCCACCGTCTTGGAAAACGGTAGCATTCATCTGGAGCTGCAGCCGGAAGTCAGTTCCCTTGATTGGGAAAACGCAGTTCAGCTAGAGGATGCAGTGGTACCTGGAGTTCGCACCAGGCGTTGGAGAACACAAGCAGCGGTGGCTCCCGGGAAAGCTTTGGTCATCGGTGGACTGTTATCGGAAGAGGAGAGTACTAGGCAAAGACAAGTACCTATCTTAGGTGAGCTGCCCATATTGGGGGCACTTTTTCGAAGTGAAGTCCGGGCACGGCAGAAAACTGATCTAGTAGTTCTAGTCAGTCCCAGGTTAGTACGGGAGAAAGACCATTTGTGGATGAACCTCTTAGCTGAACCATAGGTCATGACCACGGTCTAGATGTGGGAGGTGTTATTGTGGCAGCAGTTTCCATGAAAGTCCCGGCCAAGCGCCGATTGGGACAGGTGATCTCTGTTTATGGTGGCAAAGGGGGAGTTGGTAAAACCCTAGTTTGTGCCGGGTTAGCCCAGTTACTGGTGGAAGCGGGGCATAAGGTGGTATTGGTGGATCTATCTTTGCGTCTTGGTAGTGACCTGGCTCTTTCTCTAGACATAGAGCCCGATCGAAATATCGCCGATTTACTACCTTACATGGATACGGTAGTCCCTCGAACCATGGAACACTACCTTCTACCCCATGAAAGTGGAGTGCGTCTATTGGCCGCACCCACTAGCCCCGAACGCTGGCAGCGAGTACAGGAGGGTCATGTTGAAAAAGCGATTCACCTTTTACGCTATCGATATGATTTCGTGATGATTGACCTGGCTAGTAGTTTTGATGGCCGGGTGCTGGCAGTATTACCGATCAGTAACATGATCTATACACTGGTGACACCATGTAATGTCGCCCTACAGAATGTGCGGCAATTGGCAAGGTTACTGCGCCTTCTAGGCTATGGAGGGCGAACGAGGCTAGTGTTAAATCGAATGACCGGCAGGGAGCCTCTAACAGTGTCGGAGATGGAGTCCGTCACTGGGCAGCCCTTTGACTATATCATCCCCGAAACCCCTGGTCGTAGGGGGTGGCTAGAAGGTGGTCACAAACCTCGATTAGGCAGGATGGCAAAGAGCTTGATGCCGATTGTAGCGGAGCTAACTGGCAAAGAAGAAACAAAGGTGGAGCCCACGGCAAGGCGACTATTGCCCCTTATTGCCGGGCTTAGTAGTGGGAATGCTGAGACTGTGAGAAACTGCAACACTCAAGATAATCCCAAGCTCTGTCGACAGACTCTACAGGCACTGGTTCATCAGCGGGTGATTGAGCAAGTAGGCCCAACGATGCCAGACAGAGAGGATGAAGGTCAGGTAGCAACCCAACTAAAGGTTCAGGTAATCAAGGTCATCGATGAATTGTTAGCCGAAAACGTTGGGAATCGATGGAGCCAGAAGGAGCAACATTCTTTTCGGGAAGAGATGGTTGATGAGATTTTGGGCCTTGGCCATCTAGAAGCATTGCTAAGGGATCCAGAGATTACAGAGATCATGGTCAATGGCTGCAATCAAGTCTATGTGGAACGCCGAGGACAGCTGGTACTAACAGACAAACAATTCACCAATGACAGCGCAGTGATCAAGATCATCGAGCGGATCATCGCCCCTTTGGGTCGCCGCATCGATGAAAGCTCGCCCATGGTGGATGCCCGGTTGCCAGATGGCTCCCGGGTCAATGCCATCATCCCTCCTCTATCTTTAAACGGCCCTATGCTGACTATCCGGAAATTCTTTGATGAAGCCCTGGGGATCGATGATCTGATTCGATTTGGTTCCCTAAATGAAGAGATGGCTCAGTTTCTCCGGCTGTGCGTAAAAGCAAAAATGAATGTGGTGGTCTCGGGTGGTACAGGCTCAGGTAAAACTACCTTATTGAATGTACTGTCTAGCTTTATTCCCACTAATGAACGGGTTATCACCATAGAGGATGCCGCGGAATTACGCCTGCAGCAGCCGCATGTGGGACGACTGGAGGCGAGGCCTGCCAACATTGAAGGTAAGGGTATTGTCAGTATCAGAGATCTCTTGCGAAATGCCCTGAGAATGCGTCCCGATAGGATTATCATTGGGGAAGTAAGGGGCCCGGAGGCACTGGATATGCTACAGGCAATGAACACCGGTCATGATGGTTCATTAACAACGGCCCATGCTAACTCTCCTCGGGATCTAATGTCCAGGCTTGAGACCATGGTGATGATGGGGAGTGTAGACCTACCGCTAGCGGCCATCAGGGAGCAGATAGCAGCTGCCATAGACATAGTAGTTCACCAGGGAAGATACCGGGATGGTAGCCGCAAGATAACCGAGATTGCTTGGATAGAAGGGATGCAGGATGGTAGGGTGAAGCTTGTACCTTTGTTTTCGTTTCAGCAGCGAGGCAGTGATTTGGCTGGTAAAGTCCGGGGTGAGTTTGTCAAGGCTAGTGACCCGCTTACACTGAAAAACGAGTTTCGAGAAAGAGGCGTCTTTTGAGCAAGTTCTTTTAGGGGGGTATGAATGTTACCTATCAAGGGCTTACGCTGGACTATTGGAGCCTCATATTTTCTTAGCTTCCTGTGTTCTGTTCTTAGTATCCCAAGTATTAGCCAGATGAAAGCGAAAGGAAGTGGCTTTGAAGAGATAAAAAAGATCGGAAAAGGTTTGGCAAATCGTGCCGGGTGTAGAATGGTAGCAGGCGCCTTGCTTGGTTGGCCATTGGGCAGACACTGGGGAGCCCTAATCGGGGCAATGGTTGTCTTCCTGGTTCCCTCAGTGATAGCCTCAAGAAAGCGAAGACGAGAGAAGGCCAGACTAGAGATGCAGCTGCTGGACGGGCTAAGCTTGATGCAAGGTGGGCTGCGAGCAGGATTCAATCTCTTTCAAGTGCTGGAACTGGTGACACGGGAAATGGAGCCCCCACTAGCCACCATTGCCAACCAGATTAGAGGCGAAGTTCAATTGGGTGTACCCATGGATATTGCTTGGGAAAGAGCAGGAGCGGAGGTATCTAGTGAGGTCTTTTCAGAGTTGGTGACAGCAGTTGTCATCCAAAGAGAGATGGGAGGTGATCTGGGCTTTATTCTAGGCACTCTCAGAGAGTCACTGAGGCAAAGGATCAATCTGCGAACGAAGCTAAAGAGTGTTACTTCTCAAGGGAAGCTCACCGGCATAGTTGTCTCCATCTTGCCAGTGGCCCTTGCCGGTATAATCCATCTGGTCATGCCACAGTTTATAGAACCACTCTTTGTCAATCCTTTGGGACAAGTGCTGGTAGGAGTGGCATTCTCTTTAGAAGTTGTGGGAGCTTGGATGATTAGCCGTATCTGCAGGATAGATACCTAATGAGGTGATGGCTTGACTTGGCTACTGGCAAGTTTCTATGGTAGCTGTTTGGGACTCGTCTGCCTTTGGTATGGTGAGATGGAGACGAGTTGGCTCTTGAGGCACCGTCTGGGCTCAGAAAACGTCTTCTCGGGGACACGCTGGGAGCTTTTTCTGATGGTGGTACGTGGAGTAATCGAGAACTGTGGAAGGGTTCTTTGGCGCCAATTTGCCTCTTCTAAGGTCGGGCAAAATAGCCGCCAACGGCTAACTGTGGCAGGCCATCCAGCCAATATGACTATCCAAGAATTATGGGGCTGGCGCTTGGTTTTGGGTCTTGCTGGGTTTGGTTACATGCATATTTTCGGAGCTGCGATAGGCTTGGCTTGCTTAGGTGCCTATCTTTGTAGCAGGCTACCATATCTATGGCTAACTAGTGCCGCCCGCCAGCGGGATGCAGCAATTCGTCAGGCACTACCAGGTGTTTTGGATCTTTTGGTGATCTGCACAGGGGCAGGTCTTACCTTTGACGCGGCTGTTGCTGTCATGGTGGAAAAAAGCAAGCCTAATCCACTCATTCATGAATTTCAACAAGTGCTACACCATATGCGGATGGGTGATAGTCGGCAAGAGGCCCTGCGGCGCATGGCTACCAGATGCCAACAGGCCGATGTAAGGTCTATTTGTGCAACTTTGATCCAAGCAGACCAGCTAGGCACAAGTATCAGTTCGACTTTGATACTTCTAGCCAACCAGATCCGGGTTAATCAGTCCCATCGAGCTGAGGCCAAAGCTAACCAGGCTCCGGTAAAACTCCTGTTTCCCTTAATCTTCTTCATATTCCCCAGCCTTCTAGTGGTGTTATTTGGCCCGGTGCTGCTAGGAGGAACCTTCTAGCATAGAGCCATATAGCTATTGATGCTTTCCCGGCAGGAAAAACGCTGAGGGTCAAGAATAAATATACTAGGAACAAATAATACAGTTCGGTCCGCTAGGGGAGCATATGGCTGAGAATGGAACCTGGGAGTTCCTAACCCTTCGAACCTGTAGGTTAGTACCTGCGTAGGGAATGCGGTGAAGTCATGTATGTAAGAGCCGTGACCTATTGGTTATGGCTCTTTTCCTCCCTGATTACTGCCTTCTACGCGATTAGGGGGCCGAGCTAAGGAGGAGCTTTTATGAAAAGAAGATGGGACACGCGGGTGATGATGGAGATCGCGGTAGCTGCCGCCTTAGCCCTGATTCTGGGAATGCTAAGGCTTTACCGGATGCCATATGGTGGTTCTATCACCTTGGAGATGGTGCCGATCCTTGTGGTTAGTCTAAGACATGGCCCAAAGTCAGGTGCTTGGTCAGGGCTAATCCTAGGGCTGCTCAAACTACTGTTGGATGCGTATATCATTCACCCAGTACAGCTGGTTATGGATTACCCTTTACCCTATGCTGTCTTGGGGATTGCTGGCTTTTTTGCCCATCAGCCCCTTACCGGGGTCATTATGGCAAGCATTGCTCGCTATGTAGTGCATGTGTTAGCCGGAGTCATCTTTTGGGGGAGCTACGCACCTAGTGGGACTAGCCCATGGGTTTATTCTCTGAGTTACAACGCGAGCTACCTAATTCCCAACGCGATTCTGGCGGCTGTGGTGATTATGCTGCTAATGAAAACGCCACTCATAAAACCAGAGGGGCGGAAAAATGGAGACAGACTAGTCTAGTCTGTCCAAGTATCAGGGGCCCAGGGGGGAGAGCATTGGTAAGAGGCAATTTTGAAAGAGGACTTATTTTTGCCAATGGAGAGTTCTCCCCTGGGGATGTTCCCCGGCCCAAGGCGGGCGATCTTATCGTATGTGCCGATGGGGGATTAAGGCATGCCATGGCTATCGGCTTAAGGCCCCATGTGGTTTTAGGCGATTTTGATTCCCTTGGCCAGGTGGAGCGAGAGTTTTTGCAGAAAGAGGCCGGGAGTATTCGTTTACTCCGCTATCCCGTAGAAAAAGATAAGACTGATGGTCACTTGGCAGTAGAATATGCTCTTCGTGCCGGCGTCAAAGAGATTCTGATGTTTGGGGGTCTAGGAGGCCGCTTTGACCATACCCTGGGCAATTTACTGCTAGCTTGGATATGTCTGGCACGGGGTGTACCCTTACAGATCGTCGGTCAAAAGCAGTATGTGAGCATGCTAAAAGGTCCGGATAGGGCGGAGATTCGTGGCAAAGCCAGGGATTATGTTTCACTACTTCCCCTTACTCCCACTGTAATAGGTGTGACAACTCAGGGTCTTTACTACCCTTTAGATGATGCAATACTTTACCTTGGCGATACAAGAGGAATAAGTAATGAGCTGGTGGCGAATATCGGTTCAGTGGAGGTCCGGGATGGTGTTCTATTTATCTTGCGGGTACAGAGAGATGATTAAGACCATCCGGAGCCTCTAGTGCTTGGCTGCATGCTTCCAACCACGCTTCAAAAAAGCAAACAGGCGACACTATGTCGCCTGTGAGTCTACTTGGATTAAGGCGCAACTGGAAGCAAGGAGAAACCCTAAATAGCGCGGGTCACCTTGCCTCCTTTCAGGCATCTAGTACACACGTACCGACTGGTAACAGTCCCATCCAAGTTGATTTTTATGCGCTGCAAATTGGCATTCCAGCGGCGCCGGGATTTTCTGTTTGAGTGAGATATCTTGTTGCCGGTGGTGGTACCTTTATCACATACGACACAGCGTCGGGCCATACTCTTTCGCACCTCCTTGCTTCAGGCAGAACCCTCATCGCTTCTACAAATCTTTTCCCATTGTAACATAAGCTTTTATCCTTTAGCAAGGTGCTATGCAGCAATTCTAGTAATCTTGGTTACATCGTGCCTACTTTCACCATCGGCAATCCTCCATGGGCATGGAAAACACATGGTAGGGGGCCTTTCTTTGCAGATTGGAAGTAGTATGATGAGGGTATAGATTAAGGACAGAAGCATTAGGCCGCTACCTGGTTGAGATGCCACAAAACCGGAGGGATATCAATGGGGCATTGTCATAATTGTCAAGGGGCAACACATGTTTGTGCCAGTACCGTACCGATTTTTGCCTCCCTTGGCACAAGTGAGTTACTAGAGATCAATAGTCTCATCCAATCTGCCGAATATGCCAAAGGCGAGCTTCTCTTTGTTGAGGGTGATACCAGTACCCATCTCTATATCGTACAAAGTGGTCAGGTGAAGCTCTACAGTGTCTCACCAGATGGGAGGCAGCAGATTTTGCGGATTTTGAAGGCAGGCGAGTTTTTCGGGGAATTGGCTCTATTTCAAGAGACCAAGCAATATTG
The DNA here is from genome assembly GCA_012518315.1 of Bacillota bacterium. Classification (GTDB taxonomy): domain Bacteria; phylum Bacillota; class Limnochordia; order DTU087; family DTU087; genus JAAYSL01. Next base: position 19,295 of record JAAYSL010000092.1, read on the forward strand.
CTTTGCGGAAGCAATGGAGGAAAGCTCACTATGCTTGCTTGGGCAAGCTGACTTTCAAAATCTCCTTCAGGAGAAGCCATCGGTGGCCTTGGCTTTGCTGCAGGCGATGAGTGCTCGGCTTTTCCAAGCTGAGAGATTCATTGGCGATCTCACCCTGAAGACAGTTGAAGAAAGGCTTATTTCATGGCTGCTAATGAAGGCACAGACAGGGGTTAAGGTCCACAATGGAGCTAGGATTAGTCTGGAGCTTAGCCGTGAGGAGCTGGCCCACCTTCTGGGCACTACCATCGAGACTGTGAGCCGCAGGCTAAGCAGCTTGCAGGCTGAAGGACTACTTACCCTCTCTGGACACCGCTCCATTGTAATCCGGGATCTAGGCCGCCTAGAAGCACTACTGGCCCGCTCGTAAAAGAGTCTCCATTTTTGACTTAGATCAATGTTTAGGTCTACTCCATCGTGTTATCCTAAGGCAGCCACTAGCAAATAGTGAGCAAGAAGCGGCAGCATGGCTGCCAGAGGAGGATATATGATGCAGGAGACCACTTTGCAGCTAACGAATCTTTCATGTCCAAGTTGTGCTGAGACCATCAGCCAGGTACTCAGGCGGCAAAAGGGAGTCACTGAGGCAAAGGTGAGTTTTGCCACCAGTCAGGTAAGGGTGACCTATGATCCAGCTATGATTAGCCTTGATGCCATCGAGAAGGTTATCGGCAAGACAGGCTACAAAGTCATAGCCCGGTTGTAGGAGGGGATGACCATGTGGCAGACCCTCATTGCAGGAACGCTAATCGCCCTAGGCTGGAGCCTGGGGCGGCTTTACCCAGGCAATATTGGTACCCCAGTGTTGATGCTAACGGCGACGGTAATCGCCGGTTGGCCTATTGCACGTCAGGCTTGGCAGGCCCTCCGCTTTCGGGTACTAGGGATTCCCGCCTTGGTAACCATAGCTGCCTTAGGCGCCATTGCCATAGGTGAGTATTGGGAGGCGGCGGTAGTTACCTTTCTGTTTGCCTTAGGCTCCTATCTAGAGGCCCGTACTTTAGACAAAACCCGGGGTGCACTGCGGGAGTTACTGGAGCTGGCACCACAAGTCGCTCGAGTAAGACAGGGTCAAGAAGAAATTGAGATGCCCGCGGCCAAGGTCAAGGTGGGAGATCTAGTCATTGTTCGGCCCGGAGAAAAGATTCCAGTAGATGGAGAAGTTGCCACCGGGATGGCGACAGTCAATCAAGCAGCCATCACCGGCGAATCGTTGCCAGTGGAAAAGACGGTGGGAGATAAGGTCTTTGGAGGCACCATTAACGAAGCTGGGTATTTGGAGATCGTAACAGACAAAGCTGGTGAAGATACAACTTTTGCACGGATCATCGCTCTAGTGGCGGCTGCCCAAGAAGAAAAAGGGCGTAGTCAAGAACTATTGGATCGTTTCGCCCGTTACTACACACCAGGAATCATGGCAGCCTCTCTACTCCTTTTCCTGTTTACAAGAAATGCCATTTTGGCCCTCACTTTGCTAGTGATTGCCTGTCCTGGGGCTTTGGTCATAGCTACTCCTGTATCAGTGGTAGCCGGGATAGGTAATGCCGCAAGGCACGGTGTCTTGATCAAAGGTGGTGATCACCTAGAAAAGATCGGGCGCATAGATACCATTGTAGTAGACAAAACCGGTACTCTGACTATGGGGCGTCCGAAACTAGTGGGGATGTGGGCAAGAAGTGGCGATGAACAGGAGTTCCTGCGACTAGCCGGGGCAGTAGAGAAGCTGTCTGAGCACCCGTTGGCTCGGCCGGTGGTGGAAGCGGCAGAGGAGAATGGTCCTTTGCCTCCAGCAGATGCTTTTCAGGTATGGACGGGACGTGGTGTCAGTGCTAAGGTAGAAGGCCGACAGGTGGCTGTAGGTAGTGTCAAGCTCATGCATGAACTAGGTGTGAGTATAGATGAGATAGCTCTTCGGCACCTAGAAAGAGAAGAAGCTCGGGGCCGCACTGCCGTCCTGGTTGCCGAAGACAATCAGATCATTGGTGCTTTGTTCCTAGCCGACACTCCCCGCCCGGAAGCTTACTCCTTGGTTCAAGAGCTTCGGAAACATGGTATTCATCAGGTAATCATGCTGACCGGTGACAATGCACCAACTGCTAAGGCCATCGCGGATGAGCTAGGTTTGGATGGATTTTCTGCGGAGCTATTGCCAGGGGAAAAGGTAGATGCAATCAAGCGCCTGCGCCAAGATGGTTACGTGGTGGCCATGGTGGGTGATGGAATTAATGACGCCCCGGCTTTGGCAGCAGCCGATGTTGGTATTGCCATGGGGGCTGCCGGTACCGATGTGGCGCTGGAGACTGCTGATTTGGTTTTGATGGGTGATAGGTTAGACAAGTTGCCTTATGCTATTTCCCTAAGTCGGGGCACTTTGCGGAATATCAAGCAAAATGTTGTATTTGCCATTGTCGTAGTACTGGCACTTCTCATCGGTGTGCTGGGTCAGACCGTGGTTTTGGCCTCCGGCATGCTAGTCCACGAAGCCAGTGTTCTTTTGGTAACTCTCAATGCTATGCGGCTGTTAAGATATCGGCCAGTTAAGCAAGTGTCATAACCAATGAATGGGGCGAATAAGGATTAGCAGCTATTTAGGTTGGCCCTTGCTAAGTGTTGTGTGGGGCGAAACACGTGGCAAGGGTCTTTGCATTAGGTAGCGAATGTGGTAAGATTGGTCGGGATACTAACTGGCCGACTAGGGCCAGTCTGCCTGGAAACCATCATAAAGAACAAGGAAATACTAGGAACTCTGGAGAATAGTCTAGCTTAGTGTTTTCTAGTGGCATCATGGGCAACTGCCCTTGGCAACAGAGCCATGAGTGAGATAAGGCTACCACACAATTGGAGGGAGAGGCTTGGCAGGTAATTTTACAACCACACTAGGTAAAGTGGAGATCTCCGACGCGGTAATCGCAATTATCGCGGGCACGGCCGCTTCCGAGTGTTATGGGTTGGTTGGTATGGCTGCCCGTAATGTGCAAGATGGGCTAATCGACCTTTTGCGCCAAGAGCACTATGAGCGAGGTGTTGAGGTTGAGGCCAAGGGAGATGAGCTGATTATCCGGCTGCATATAGTAGTGGAGTACGGCACCAAGATCTCGGAGGTAGCGCATAATGTAATGCAGCGAGTCAAATATGCCGTAGAGACGGCCACCGGCATACTAGTGCAGCGTGTTGATGTCAGGGTCGAGGGTGTCCGAGTGACACGGCCACAAGATGAGAGATAGTTCTATGGGTGAGTGGAAACTGGCACAAGGAGCGGGGTTGGGATTGGAGAAAGTGCGTTTAGAGGGTAGCATGTTCAGGGGCATGATCTATGCCGCCGCCAATCGGTTGAACCAGAATAAGGAAAAAATTGATTTCCTGAATGTTTACCCTGTACCAGATGGTGATACCGGCACAAATATGTCTTTGACCTTTTTGGCTGCCGCCAAGGAAGTAGAAAAATGCAGCTCTAATTTGGTGGGAGAATTGGCCACAGCCGCGGCGAAAGGCTCTTTGATGGGGGCAAGGGGGAATTCGGGAGTCATTCTTTCCCAGCTGTTAAGGGGTTTTGCTCAGGTGATGCAGGATCTGCATACAGCTGGCGTAACTGAACTAGCCCGGGGGTTGCAGGAAGCCTCTGCTATGGCCTACAAGGCAGTTATGCGGCCTGTTGAGGGCACAATGCTGACCGTAGCTCGCTATGCGGCTGAGGCAGGAAAGCAGGCTGCTAGACGAGACACCAACGTGGTTACTTGGCTGGAAGCAGTGTTGCAAGGAGCGAAAACGGGTCTTTCGGAAACCCCCAAGATGCTGTCGGCTTTGGCAGAAGCTGGGGTGGTGGATGCAGGTGGGCAGGGGATTGTGACCATCTTGACCGGTGCTTACTTGGCCTTGAAGGAAGACAGAGTCCCAACACTGATGGTAGTCGCGGCAAGCAGAGAACAGGAGGCTGAGCCGGTGGATGCTGCCATGCTCGGGAGCAAGTCTGGGATCAGACCAGTGGAATCCCTCCAATTCCAATACTGCACAGAGCTGATCGTAAGAGGTGGCAGGATTCCTCTAGATGGGCTGCGGGAGCAGCTGCACCCCTTTGGCGATTCTCTGTTGGTGGTAGGGGATTTGGAGACAGTCAAAGTTCATATTCATAGCAATAATCCTGGACAAGTGCTAGAGATTTGTGGTCAGTATGGTGAGATGTTCGAGATCCAGATAAACAACATGGTAGAGCAAAACCGGCAAGCTAGTCTAAAGACCAAGCTCCCGGGAAGTAACGGCCAAATGCGACAGCCCTCTAACCTGATGCAGGTGAGTTCAACTGCCAAGGATACAGTCCAAAAGGAGACAGGTATCGTGGCGGTGACCCTGGGAGATGGATGGAAAGCCATTTACGAAGGTCTGGGGGTAGATGTGGTGCTTAATGGTGGGCACACCATGAACCCCAGTACAGAAGAATTGGTGGAAGCCATTAGCATTGTCCCCGCTCGCCAGGTGATAGTGCTGCCCAATAACAAGAATGTGATCTTTGCCGCTGAGCAAGCTGCCAAAGTTGTGGGCAAAAAAGTGGCAGTGATTCCTACAACGGGCTTACCCCAAGGTGTTGCTGCTGCTACCGTGTATGATGAGAACCTCGAATTTGCTGAAGCAGCAAAAAGGATGGAGGATGCCAGCAAGGGTGTGGTCAGTGGTGAAGTGACCTATGCCGTTCGAGATACTACTACTGATGGCATTCAAATTAAGGAGCGCGATTTTATCGGTTTGGAGCAAGGTAAAGTCATGGTGGCTGGCAATGATCTCATCTCCACGACCAAGGAGCTAATTAGGAGACTCTTGACTAAGCGCAAGGCAGAGCTAGTTAGCCTCTTTTACGGCCGGGATGTAATCCACCAAGCCGCCCGGGAGTTATTGCAGCAGCTGCGGGCTGAATTCCCTGATCCCGAATGGGAACTCTACGAAGGAGGTCAGCCACTTTATTACTATCTAGTAGCAGTAGAATAGGTAGTCGCAGTAGAAGAGACGACTACACACATCTTGCCCTTAAAGCCCAGGGGAGCCGATGTAGGGTAAGGGAGCCTGCCAAAAGTAGGCACCGGTAAAGGGAGGAGTAACATGCCAGGCATTCAAATAGTTACCGATAGCACGGCGGATCTGTCAGAGGAGATAGTAAGAGAGCACGATATCGAGGTTGTACCTTTATCAGTTAGTTTTGGGGATGAACACTATATAGATGGGGTCGATCTCACTGCCGATGAGTTCTATAGGAAGCTTAGGGGCGGGTCTGTTTTGCCCCGTACAGCACAACCGTCGCCTGGCCGATTTGCCGAGGTCTATAGGAAGGCACTGGCCGCGGGACGACAAGTTGTGTCTATACACATCTCTAGCAAACTCAGTGGCACCTATCAAGCTGCCTCGCTAGCGGCAGAAATGGTGGATCCGGCAAATATCCTGGTAGTAGATTCTCTGTCGGTATCTATGGGTGTAGGGTTGTTGGCTTTGGCCGGGGCAAAACACAATGAGACACTCGATGAGGCTCGGGAAGCCGTAATGGCGGCAAAAGAGAGTCTAGGCGTGTTTTTTCTGGTCGATACCTTTGAGTATATGGAGAAAAACGGGAGAATTGGCAAAGCTGCTTCCTTGGTAGGTAGCTTACTTCAGATCAAGCCAGTGCTCACGTTTGTCGATGGGACCGTGGAAGTTGTGGAAAAGGTGCGGGGCAGCAGAAGATCGCGGCGTCGCATGCTGGAGATCTTTCGAGAGAGAATTGGCGAGAACAAGGTTCATGTAGCTATGTTGCATGCAGATGCCAAAGAGGAAGCTCAGGAGTTGCTAGATGAGATTAAAGGCTCAGTTGATTGTGTAGAAGCGTATCTTGGTAATGTTGGACCTATCATTGGTTCCCATTCGGGACCGGGAACATTGGGGTTGGCATGGCGCCTGGCTTTGCCGGGTGAATAGTGTGTGAGGCAGGGCCGATGTACGCATCAGCCGTTAGGTGTTGGAGTCATAGAGCCGCTGCATCAACGCTTCCAATGAGGCTACAAAACGTGAAACTGCCAAAAGGGTTGACCCTAGCGGCTGCGGCCGGGTAGCCGAGGAAGTGCCCGGCCCTTTTAGTACCTACCAAAGCACGATGGCGGCCTACTCTAGACCGCCATCGGGGGAGAGGAGAAACCGGAGGAAGAGCAAATTGGTTATCGAGACCAATTGCACCTCCTATGCATTTGGGGGAGGGTTAAACCGTACTCCAGTATTAATGTGTGCTTTTCTCGGAAACAGTATGCTTGTCGAGGAGATGAAAGTAGCTGGGAA
>JAAYSL010000093.1 GCA_012518315.1 Bacillota bacterium
CGTAGTGCTAGAGTTTGACCATTGCTCCCGACCTGCATGTACTTGCTTAGGTCAGCCTCATACTTGGTGAAGTCGCTATCACCACCGAGGAAGTAACCTCCCATTTCCACCGACAAGCGGTTCTTGATACCATTTGTTGGGAAGAATGGGTGGTCAGTGGTATTGGTCAATGTCTGTAACCTGAGAGTACGGGTGCTTCCGTCTTTATCTTCGAAATCAGAAGTCCCTTTCTCTCTTATATTGGTATACTTCGAGTTTTCGATCTTTAGGCGCACAGAGGCATTGGTATGCTCAGTTATGGGCTGCCCCAATGTGACATCTCCTCCGGTGCGGTGCCAATCGTATTCATTGCCATCCTTGTCAAGGCGATCGCGGCTCAACCGGTTATACACGTTGAACCCCATGAACATGCCATTCTCATTAATATACGGTTCAAAGAAACCGATGTCATAGTTGTTTTTCTTTTGACCAAACTCCCAGCGCACATTGACCCGCTCACCTCGGCCCAGGAAGTTCTGATCCGCTACCTCGACATACCCAATAAAGCCTTCCGTGCTGGAGTACCCAGCTCCACCAGTGAAGACTCCAGTCTTTCGCTCAGTGACCGAAATAACCAAGTTCACCCGATCAGGATCATCGGTATCCTGGAAATCACGGGCAACCTCATCAAAATGGCCCAGCATCAGTACTCGGCGGAGGCCTTGATTAAGGACTTTCGTATCCAGCACATCACCGGGCTTCACTTTCAGTTCCCGCCGAATGACATAGTCTTTGGTCTTGTCATTCCCGGTGATGATGATATCAGCGATCCTGGTCTCATTGATGATAACCCGCACTTCACCGGATTGGTTGACTACAACATCTTCAACCCGAACAGGTATCCCATATTCTTCATAGGCTTTCTCTACTACGAGCTTTACGTCCTGACGTAGCTCTTCTAGGTTCAAAGTCCGCCCAGGACGAGTACTCATATAGCTTTGTAACTCCGCCGTGGGTAAGACATCATTGAGCAGCTCTACCTGGGTTACTACTGGGTTTTCCACTACTTGAAATACAACCTGAAGGCCTTTTGCACCCTCCGCAAAGCTAGCCCTTGCATCGAAAAAGTAGCCTGTATCAGCGATTGCCTGTAGATCGCTCTGTACTTTTTCCTCGCTTACAGGTTCTCCCACTTTGGTTTGGGTAATAGCTTGTTCGATTACAGACTTGTCCACTCGAGTGCAGCCTTCAATAACAATCTCACCTACCAGAGGAAGGGCCCCCAATCCGCCCTCGGCCGCCCCTATAGTTGATAGTCCTAGCACCAGACAGAGAGTGACCATCACTCCCACTGTGAATTTGTGCTGCTTTCTCCTTCGCAATCCATTTGCCCTCCTCCACGCAACTTCCCTCTGTGTCACCGGCTAGACTCCCAAAGACTTTACTTTCTCGTTATTTCGACCCGCGAACCTGTGAATCCTTCCCAGCCCCCCACAGCAATTGGTGTTAAGGCTAACGACTTTCCCCTTTTCATGGTGGAGTTTCCCCCAATTCCATTTTCTTGTCGGCATTTGCTAGAAATCCAGTCTCACCTCTATGCCCAGTCTATAGTCTCCATCACCATCCCAAGTTGTGCTCAGTCTTAGGCCATGGTTCAGCTTGTAATCCATGTGCCACTGATTGTCCAAATGAGGATAGACGGTCTGTGTATAGGCCACAAATACATCCTTGGCCACATATTTGCCTAACTCGAGTCTGACTTCGCCATCACTGAGACCTGGATCTAGCTGGAATTCATCTAGACCTAATGCCTTTTGGAGGCGCCTTTCTAAATTCCCCAATACATGCAGTTTCAATTGACCTTCAAGAAGACCCCGCATTTCCCGCCGAAATACCTGACTCAACCCATCATCTAGTGCGGTATTGATTTTCTCTGGGATGCTGAGCATTGCCAAAAGTTCTCTTTCCGATAGCCCCTGCTCTGATCGAAGGGTTGGCTGTAAATCTGCACTAGAACCCTGTAGGATCAAGGTTACTGGCAAACCCTTAACCATAGCTGAGCCTTCCAGATAGATAGCGGGGCTTAACTCTCCATACGGCCTGAATTCTGTCCATCCCCGTACTACTTGGAAAGGCGTCCCCAGGTAAACCAGTTGTCCCCGCAGTGCATCAATACGTCCTTTTACTTCGGGACTTGCCACACTGCCACTTATCTGCAATGTTCCACCCGCCACCACATCCAACAACCCAGCACCAGTAACAGCAAGACCCTCGTCTATCTCAAGCTCCAGGGATAGCGGAATATCTAGGGCCAGCGCAGGGGCATTTGCCTGGCCTAGCTTGGCAAGATCTAATCTCCCCTGATACAGACGCAGCTGACCTGCCAAATCTGGAGCAGGCCACTTGCCTGTTAGAGATACCTTACCAGATAGTTTCCCGGCCAAGGCACCCCCGTCATAGCCTATCCCTTTGGCCGTTCCTTGTAGATCTAACAGAGGGCGCGTCGGGTCTTCTAGTAGAATCGTACCTGCCACGGTCACAATCCCTGAGCCATAGCGCAGGTCAAAGGGGAAAAGCTCAATACTATATCCCAGCATTTCCCCGTCTACTCTGGGGATAGTGATATTGTCAGGCACCCCCGTAGCCACCCAGCTCACATCTTTGCCACTAAATGTGGCCGACCAGATAGGATGCATCCAAGGGCCTTGCCAGGTTCCGTTAACTGCCACGGTTCCCACTGGAGCCGCGTCTTGTTTGGCCAGCCAAGGCAGCTTTTGTATTTTGAGTTCCGGGGCTTGCATCCAGAGATCTAGGCTCTCACCCCAGTCGATCTTGCCCCCCAAAGTGACAATTCCGGCATCTATATCCCATCTACCATCACTCACCACAAATTGCTTTCCATCTAATGTGCCATCAATGTCTACCTGGCCCAAAGGGATATCATCTATCAGCAGTTCCTCTAGATGTGCCTTCACCTTGTTTTGCGATCCCTTACCCCAAGTACCATCCAGGACACAAGCCACATCCATAGTCCCAGTAATGGACGTATTCCCAAGGCTCAAAGGAAACTGCGCAAGCAACTTATGGAGGGAAATACCGACTGAGTGAGCTTCGACTCTATAGGTACCATCGGGGTTGAGCACACCTTTCCCCGTGACCTTATTTCCCTGCCAATGGGTTTGCCAGTCTGCTTCCCACTTGGGCCCTGTCCTAGCGGATAGAATACTGATCTCGGCCTGCATCTCCGCTAGTGGCCCAGTCGCGACCTGAGGCAAGTTCAGCTCCCATGCTTTGGTTAGTATACCAACTCCTTCTGGTTTTATTCCATTTACAGCCAAATGGAGATCGTAGTGAGGCTTCCCTCCGGCCTTGAATCTCCCCTGACCAGTTATACTAGCTCCTAAGATATTGCCTTGTATATCGTGGAAGGTAAACTCGCCACCATCTGTTTCCATGTGGCCTGTCAATTCGCCCACCGGAGCCCCTCGATATTCCATCCGCACAAGGGTAAAGTCGCCTTCAATTTTGGGTGAGAGAGTGATTCGCCCCTCAAGCTTGAGCCTGGTAGACCCCCAGCCAATCTCTAGAGGAACCATGCGGATCTGCTGTGCTGGTGGTTGCTCGCCAACAAGTCTGCCTATTTCTAGTGTTCCCCCAACCGGTTCAACCAGAACAGTTTCCTGGGTGGCTGCATCGACATAAGTAAATCGCCCTTTTTTGATCACTATCTGCAACTCGACATCAGCTAGATTCACAGGAAGAAACCCGTTGCCAGCCGCGTTTTCACTCAATTCCGGCACACCAATCGGTCCCTCTAACCTTACATCAGGCTGTTCAAACTGTACCTGGATGGAACTCACCTTTCCATCCCAAAGATACCGCCACAGACTCACCGTGATGACCATTCGGCGAATACGAAATGATAAGGGTAGCTCCCCTTGACCTTCTCCTGGCGGGTATTCTCCACTGGCAATATTCTCTAGAATTAACCTGTTAGATGAAACGGAGGAGATCTTGCCGATGTGCACCTTCTGACCTAAGGCCTCACCAAGTAGCTCCTCTACCTTCTGGTGTGTAGCATTAGTTAAAGGATAAATGCTACTAAGGCTATGTCCTGCCCAAAGGTAGGCAAAAAGCCAAAGCAAAGCCAATACAGCCACTGAAAGTGCGACGAAAGTAACAAACCCCCGCTTTCGTGGTATCACCAAGGCACCTCCTTCCGCGACATCCTGTCTATTTCTCGCATCTGGAGGCACCATCCTGCAGGGGTTTATTGCCAACTTCGGTTTTGGTAGCGCACCATATAAGTGCGAAGCGGTGAACAACCCGCCCGGCGTATCTCTTAGAGCATTACCACTCGGGCAGTATGGATCTCAATCGGTCATCCTGGTAATCTTCTTCAAGGTCTTCTTCATCATTCTCCATTTCATCCATCTCCATTACCCATTCGTCTTCCTCTAGAGATGGATCATTTGCTTCTTCGCTTGCCTCACTGGCAGCAATCGCAATCTCGAAACTCGTCTGACCCTCAATGACATACCTGGTGGGGAGGGTAACCCGCACCGGTTCAGTCTGCTCGCCATTCCATGGGGAGGAGGTGCTATCTTCGCTACCTTCAGCCTTAGCTCCTTTACCCGCTTCTTTGTCAGTGCTATCTGAATCGGGTGGTGTCTCAGGGTTTGGTACAGGATCAATTACATAGGTGTCATAGTAGGGGACATACTCCATGACTATCTCATGGTTTTTCTCCCGCTCCAAGACAGTTCCCAAGAGTTTCTCCAAGCTATCGGCACTACTAGGTGGTCCTATTGCCTCTAGGTCTGGCTTTTTCGTCTCTTGCTGAGCAGTATCATGAAAAGGAACTATGTCAGGGAATAGATACCCCAGGCCACCGCCTCTCACCGTTACATGAATAGCACCAGGTTGAGCTGACTCGGGGATAGCGAGTCTCAAGATCTTCGTCTCCCGCTCTCCCCGATATGGTCGAATCACTACCTCTACATCGACGGTTTCACCTGGATGGGCCTCAACAACAGTTGGCTTGGCTTTTTCAATGGTGGCTGTCCGACGACCAGCCTCTATCTGAGCGGTGACCTCGACTGTCTCTAGTTTTATAGCCTGAAACTCGTTATCAATTACGAGCTGCAGAGTCTCCAGCAACTCTGCCAGAGAAACAGCCGAAATATCCAAGGGGTTAAAGAATATATTATCTCTAACAATCGGTCGAGGTAGCCCCTGTCCAGTCAGTTGAAAAACCATCCGGGATGTACCAGCACCGATCCGATCAATACCTTGATCCAAGCCTTGTAAGGCCGTGGCTGAGACTAGGGAAACAAGCAAACCCGGATCGTTGGCAACATGGGCTTTTAGTTCCCTGGTCATGTGTAGATCTCTGTCGGTCACCTTGACCCGCAATTCCACAGTATCTGGCGCCTTCCCCAGCTGCCCTGCTACACCGGCACCTCTATCTTGCGTCAGTGTACCAACAACTTGCAGTGGTGCCCCTAGCTTAAAGGGCATAGAAAGGCTATGCACTGTGGTGTAGATATACGCACTGGTGGCAAATAGATTCACGGCACCGCGATTCATAAAAGGATGGCCAAATCCGAGAAACTCGTTGCCATTTGTGTAGGTCACTGTTCCCAGGGACATAACTCCTACATCACCAGCTACCAGTTGCACCCCGAAGGCACTACCGGGTTCTATTTGAGCCTGTCCTGTACCAACCAAAGGTATGGCTGTACTGCCGGATACAGCTATAGTCTCCATACCCAAGGGCTTTAGCGAATCTGCTAGACACTGCCTTGCCCTTTCACTCATTCCTCCCACCAAGAGGGGGGTAGCGGCAGGACTGAGACTAAGCCGCCCCGCATCATACAATACCTGGTTCGGCGTGCCACCTCCCATGGCGATATAGATCTCTTCAGTAGGATAGTCTGCCACCAGGCGCTTCTCGGCGCCTCCATCGGCCCATTTCCAGTGGCCGTAAGGAGGTGCAAAGGCCACCGCCTCTTTCCCAAGCCGTAGTATATCTAGCATTGGTTCAGCGGGGGTGACCATGCCTAGACGATGGTCAGTTAGACTAAATGTATAGCTAATAGCACCTAGTAGCTTTCCATTGATATACACCGGGCTTCCACTCATACCGGCGGCAATACCACCAAGGCGATCTATGGCATCACCACTTACTTGGACTAAGATTAGCTGCTTGACGGTTTCCTGGCCAGCCAATAAACCTAGAACCTCGACCTGGAATTCCTCGATCTTGGTTCCTACAACTACCGTCTTGCCTATCCCTTTCATCCCGGGGCGCAGTTCAGCTAAAGGAAAGGGCTCCGCTGTCTGGACATCACCTCTCGTCGTCGGCGATTCTTCAGCCAACCCTCGTTGCCCACCAATAAAGAGTAACAAACATATTGCAAGGGTAACGACTCTCGCCCAATCCCTGCTCCATCTATTCAAGAACAAAACCTCGCCTTCTCCGTGTACAGCAATACCAGTGTCTCACCATCTACTTCAGTCCACAGCATATGATAGACTTACTTCGTATCCGCCCAAACCAGCACAGCATTGCTTACTGCCCTAGGTCTTCCATCAGATGGTGCGTTGAGCACAATGCCCCTCACCACCATTGTGGAGGAACCTCCTCCATCAAGGTTCATAGCCTCCATGGCACCTAAATTCTGCATCAGCTCCGCCAGTTCCTGTAGTGACATACCTATGCTAATATTATCCTGTCTCCCATTCACAGTCACCAGCACGAGCTTCCCGTCAGCAGTCGTACCTAGAGCAGTCCGAGGCGCTCTACCTAAGGTTATATCGGGCTGAAAACGTTCTTCTTCGGCAGTGATATCTATCTTGCCACCACGCAATAGGCGTGGCCCACCTCCCAGGGCATGAACCACACCTTGCCCCAACCAATCTGGCTGCAATCCCCAGCTGGCATTTATATATTCCCCAATCTCCAAGTTTCGTAACCATTGGACAGCTTTACCATGACCACTAAGTACAAATCCATCCCGGGGAATTGGCCCATTGCCCTCTGCAACGCCTACCACCTGGTTATTCTCCACTATTATTTCTAAGCCATAATTGTTGGTCCTAGTGGATAGACCATTTTCCGGAGTATAGACGATTAGCTCATCAGCATACCGTAGTCGGTTCACACCATCAATCTGCCATACATAGCCGCTCGATGTATCCACTTTGTCTTGCCTTTCCCCAATTAGGCCAAACTCATCTGTAGTTTGCGGCTCATCCAAGGCAAGGGCTCTTACTTCTCCAGTCATTGTTAGGTTATCGATAAGGATGGTTCCGTCAGGCCACATACCAGCCGCGGTTCGATTGAAATAGGGGGGACTAATCAACTCGCCATCAATCACCACTAGACCTAAGGGACGACCATCTGCTGCAAAGTAGATACCATTTACTCCGGCAATAGCTCCGTGCTTAGCAACCAACTCATCTACTGTCTCTTTACCACCGGTAGCCATCACTGGGCTTACCCTGATTCCCGGTTCCTTGAGATCGATTTTCATGTAATTGACAAACAAAGGCCCACTTGGGGTATCTTTGCGCCAATGCCCATAGGCTAACCCCGGGGCCACAAACCTTTCAAAACCCTCACTGAATTCCTTCTGTGCTTCCACCAGTAATCTCCGACCGCCTTTAACACGAAATGCCAAAGGTTCCGGCACCTTGTGTCGGAGGTATAATGTCACCAAAACTCCTCCTGTGTCATGCTCTGCCAAGGGCCCGACACTGATTCTATCCAAGACGGCATCATCAACTAGTTCATCTAGATAAAAACTTTTACCCTCTACTCCCGGGAGCTCAACAATGATCATGTTAGATACTTCCAGGTATCTCATGGTATAGGGCGCGGGTTCATCAAGCAGAAGATCCAAAATGATCTTGTCATCAGTCGTATAATACAGGAACTCCTCCAGCAAAATACCAGCCTCTGACTCAGGTTTTGCAGCAATGTCTATCATTGCCCCAGAAACCAGGCACATGACTAGGCTTAAAACGAACATATAGCCTAAGACAGATCTCCACCTGGTTTGGGTTTGCAAAGCCGTCTGTCTCACTCCATCGCCTCCTTTGGATCCTTATGATAGTTCCTTATATATAAGGGCAAATCCTGCCGGAGAATCAGGCAGGATACCTATTGTAACACCAATGTTGCAAATGAGTCACTCAGAGAGCAGAGTATGAGAAGGATGGGGAAGACTCCCCACCCTTCATGCCAAGACCATGGCTAGAGGCTAGAAACTCGTGACTACTTGAGCGTAAATTTCCTTATCAGAATAGGGCAACATCCCCAGGCCGCCTTGCTTCCTATCTAGGTATCTGCCACCCAAAACGAGTTCTGTGGCATCAGCTAGAGACAAGGCTACCTCGGGGTTTACCATGAAACTACCACTGTCGGTATCGTAGACTGCCCCAAGCTTTCCACGGTGAATGACTGCTAGCTCTTTTTCTAGGCCAAACATCAGATAATCATGCTGGGTTTTTCCGGTTTCCTGATGATAGTACTGGCCAGCCACCAAAAGCCCATTTGGTAGTCGATAATCACTACCTATGGCCCAATTAGTGTAGGCATCACCCTCTTTGGGAGTCGTATGGGCCGCCTCTAGCCAAAGACCTACATCCCCTAGACTCGTGGCAAAATCAGCACCAATAGTGTCTACCTCCCGATAATATCCTTCCATACCCCTGGCCGTCATCCGAACCGTGGGCATGCGTTCGTAGCCAGAAAAATACATCAGGGAGAAATCCATACCTGCCATTCCCAAGGCACCTATCTTTACCGCCCATTCCCCGTCCTCTTCCGGATAATATACAGGTATTTGAGGTTTAGTGGGAATAGCATCTATCGCTGGTCTAAAAAATGGTAGATAAACCCCGGTTAGTTCCACATTATTCTCTAGATAATATTGACCCACTAGGGCCCACACCGGCAATTTGTCACCTAACGGATCATTGATATCTTGGGGGTTAATCACATCGGTTGGGTTAAGACCCATAGCTGTTCCCCAACTGACTCTTTGCTTACCAAATCTTATGTCATAGTCCCTTGCCATGTAGTTCAGGCAAGCTGTGTCCATGTCAAATTCAAAGGCATCTTTATCTCCCATGCTGCCAGCGATTTTCAAAGTTGCGTCGAAAGCCACCGGCCCAGTCTGATGCTGAAGATCAATAGAAAGAGAACTTGTTCCCACCAGCTTCACCGGGTCATCATCCAGCACCCCACTCAATTTGGCCTCCCACTGGCCACCGATGGACGGTCCACTGGCCCACACAGACCCGGATACAGATCCCAAGAGGAGCAATAATCCAATCAATCCTAGAAAGAGTCTATATCTCATGGTAGATGTCTTCATCCTATCTTCCCCTTTCCAGGTTGCGGGTACTGAATATGCTGTCATCAATCTCCTCCTGGAAGGTAACATCTTTGACCTCTAGGGTCGTCTTTGTACCTGTCTGGACATTACTGATCTGCATTTCCCCTGCCACCCACCGATCCTGCACTGCGTGGATGTTGGAGGTGATGAGTACCTTGAGAAGCTTTCCATCTTGATCGTAGTACTCAATACGGCGAGGGAGATAAGTCTTTTGGCTCACCCACATACAAAGCTTCAGGTAGGTGAGATCCTTTGCTTTTGGCAAGAGCTCTAAGGCATAGACGGCTTCACCCGAAGCCTCCTCAGTACCTATGAGCTTGGCCTCATAGCTAGATGCAAAACCTAAACTACCCAACTCCTCCATGTCTTCATAGCTCAAATCACTTCCCATAAAACTACCCTTACGGGCATGACCGGCGATGCGGCGCACCTTGCCTAAGGCAGGTAGATAAAGCCACATATCATCTCCCACCATTAGAAAGCTAGTTCCAGCTACATCGGCAGGAGCCAAGAAACGAACCAGCATGTTGTCCTTATCAGAGGCGCGCTTATTCCAAGCTTGAATCTCTCTGGTTCGCTGTTGACCCGCGGCATTAGATATGATCATGCGCTCTTTTAGGATCTTGCTTTCACTTTGCATCATGGTATCTACCCGGTCAATTATCTCTGATCCAGTCAAATCTGCGGCCTCAGTCCCGCAGCCAAAGGCAAAAAGCATGGTCAAAATAACAATCACCGATTTTAATCTAATTGACATCTACTACTCTCTCCTTCATTTATCGCCTTGCTCCCTGTTATCCAAGGTAGCTAGAGGTCACCGTCGCTTTACCCTCACCTCCCCTATTCCGGAAATAGCTCCCAGCCATGCCGTGCCAAATAGCCCAGTCAAGAAATGGGCAGCCAATCCTCAGTTAGCAGACAGCTTTACAACAGGTTTAATCCTTCTGGATCTGAGGACAATCAAAGCAGGCAGAAGCGTCAAAGAGCCGATGGAAGCTACTAGCATAGTAAGGGTGACCAAGCTACCGAAATACCTAAGTGGTGGAAAAGATGATAGAAGCAGAATGAGAAAGCCTAAAACCACCGCACCGGCATTACAGACAATAGCCTTACCGGTGCCAACGATGGCATCCACCAGAGCATCTTCTGCTGTCTTGCCCTCGCGCCGCTCCTCTTGATAGCGAGAGTAAATATGGATGGAGTAATCGACACCCACCCCAATTCCGATACTGCTAATCAGAACGGTGACTATATCTAAGGCAATACCAGTCCATCCCATTAGCCCAAAGTTAGCCAGTACAGACAAACCAATCAACAAAAGGCTCAAGAAACTACCTTCCCAGGAGCGCAAGAGTAAGCGGACAATGAAAAATACACTACCCAAAGATATGAATAGGCTGTAGATCTGACCTTCAATAATCATCTGGGACAAGGTATCCATAAGGACAATTATGCCGGTCTGGGTTACTTCCACATCTAGATCCCCAAAGTACTTGGCTGTCGCTTGGTTTACATGTTCAAATAGCTGCCTGGTACCTGCTGCACTAGAGTCTTGTACCAGAGCCTGAATTCTAGCTGTTTCGTAGTCAATGGTTAGGAATTTGTCCAAGAGTCCTTCACTATTCATCTCCAAAAGCAGCAGGTATTGGGCTACCAATTCTCGGCTATCCGGTAACACCTGCATATGGGGATCTCCATCATTGAGAGCTTGATTGGTTCTCTCCAAAAGATTGACAACTGATTGAGGCTTGCCTACAAGCCCAGTTGCCTCTAGATCATCTTGGAACTGCTTCATGGCCTGTAGGATTCTTGGCTCCCGAATATCACCAGTAACGACTATCTCGATGCTTTCTGAGCCGGAGAATTTTTCTCTAACAAGGTCATATGCCTGTCTAGGCTTACTTTCTTCGGGAAAGAAGTTGAAGAAGTTACTATCTGTAGAGAGCCGGGGAATGCCTAAAGCCAACGCGAGGACCAAGACCACGGCCACCCCCACCACCCGTCCGCTCCTTGTTACTACCAAATGGGCCAGCCTGGCTAGACTGCGCTCTAGGGGGCCTACTTTTCCACGACGGGCTACGATTCGGCCCGCTTCTTGATCCCTTCCCTTTGTAGCCAGCACCGCCAGTACTGCGGGGATGAAGACCAACGAAATCGCCAGTGCAACCATGACGCCATAGGCAGTGAAAAGGCCAAAGTCCCTCATCTGGGTAATACTGCTGGAAATGTTAGAGGCAAACCCCGCGATGGTGGTGGTTCCTGCCATGATCACCGCAAGTCCCACCGATAGCAGGGTGTTCTCTAAAGCCCTCTCTGAGGATAACTCACCGGCTAGTTCATCCCGATACCGATCGATGATATAAATACCATAGGCATTTCCCAAGCTTACCAGGATAACAGGCATGACTGAGTTGAGAGGAGAAAGCTGTTTACCCAATAGACCCATCAACCCCAACGTCCAGATCACACTGATAATCACTGTGACAAAGGGTAGGATTACACCCTTTAGGTCGCGAAAATGCAGGAACAACACTACCGCTACAAGCAGCAGAACAATGGGGAAAAGCACCCGTAAGTCAGCCATCATGGATTTGGCTAGAACATCATTGAGAACCGGTGTGCCTGTAACATATACTTTTTCGGTGCCGGCAAAATTGTCCACGACTCTTTGCACCTGGCCAGCAACCGCCACAGAGTCTGCGTCGGGGTCTATCTCAGTGATGATCAGAGCCGCTGTGGCATCGTTAGAGACAATGCTCCCTGCATACATGTCATCAGATAATACTCTTTGCTTTAAGGAGGCTAAGTCACCATGGTCACGGGGAATCTCATCTAGCAGCGAAGCTACCTCGATTCCCCACTCACTACCCCTGACTTCTTCGATGTTGGTGATACTGCGCACCCGATAAACACCAGGGACTTTTTCCAAAGCAGTGGTCAGCTGCTGGATCCGAGTCAAGGTGTTGTAATTGAAGATATCAGGGTTGCTTACAGCCACCATGATGAGCTCTGCACCACCAAAGACCTCCTCGATAGCATCATAGGTCAATACCTGGGGATGTTCCGCAGGGAAGAAATCTTTGATGTTGGTGGTCATATGTACCTGCCGTGCCCAGTAGGCAAAAAACACGGTCAGCACTAAGACCATAACGATAGTCTTTTTGGGATGACGACGAACTATGCTACTAAGGTAATTCAAGGTATTCTCCTCCCTCATATCTGACTGAGATCTCACTCATTCTGGAGCAAAAAAAAGGCACCCCTTCCGTGTTACGTTAACCTTCTCTTATCCCTCTTGGCCCGGTGGCTTTTTCACCTTACACTCAAAGCCTTAACGAGATTAGCGGTTCTCCAAACCCCTGACATACAAATCCATGAGCTCTCTTGCGGCGTTCTGCAGAAACTCCTTTTGCTTATTCTGATCCTGGGCAAAAACCGCCTTACTAACCACAGCCTCAATCGATCCAAATAAGGCCGCGGCCACGATCTCTGTATCACAGGGCCGAATCTCCCCTTTAGCCACTGCCTCTTCCAAGATCGTCTGCAGCCGACTAGGCACCCCCTGTAGGAATCCCCGGATTCCAGGTAACTGCTGGTCTTCGGGAGAAAGGCGTTCCCGCACCATAATCTGCCCCACCTGCGGTTCTCTCAGCACTTCGGCAAAGTGCATGGTTAGTAACCTTTGTAGTTTCTCTAAGGCTGGCAAATTCTGATTGACCAAGCCCTCATAGTAGCGAAATCGCTTATCAACCTCGACCTTGAATATGTGTTCCAAGATCTCTTCTTTGCTGCGGAAATAATTGTAGATGGTACCTACCGCTACCCCGGCTTCTTCGGCAATCTGATCAGTTGTGGCATAGTAATAGCCTTGACGAGAGATAACCTGGATAGCTGCCTTGCGAATCAGTTCTTTCTTATCTAGCGGTCTAGACAAAACATGTCACCTTCCCAGGATCTATCAAGCCATTCACCAGGCAAGCTCTCTAGAGTCTTACAGAATAGACGAGAAATGAGTGAGACCTCATTCTTCACCTATTGTAACGACTTGCCACTCTGTCGTCAAGGGGATAACAGTAAGTTACGATGAAGACTTAGCTTTTTCCCTTTCTATGAGGGATTCAACTAGTTGATCATACAAGTCTCGGGCGAGCCCAATATCTCCGGACTTAGCCATCAG
>JAAYSL010000094.1 GCA_012518315.1 Bacillota bacterium
CTTTACGAGAGCATCAGTACATCTTATGATGCAAGGCGAATCCCTGCCAGAGTGCTAGAAGGGCTAGCACTGAGAAGATGAACAAGCTTGGGATAGAGCGCATCTCAATGATAATATGGGGCGTGGAACGAAGCAAGAAAGGGAGTAAGGGGAATGAGTAATATCGAGCAGCAGCATATATGGCACCAGCGTTTGCAACAAGCAGTCCGGGGTAGGCTAGAGGGGACAGTCCTTTCAGCTTTCAACGCCAACGTAGATGTCGTAGTTCATCTCGATAATGCATTGATTCAGCAAATGTTGGCAGGCAACTCTGATCTAGACTGGGAACAGATCGATAGGATAGATGTTGCTGAACTACCAGCCTTGCGGACTAGAGAAGAGTTTATAGCGGTTCTCATCGATCGCCTTAGTCAGGGGAAATCTCTCCTGCTAGTGGGTGAGAGTACAGGGCTTAGCTTGTGGTTTGGGGAGCACTTTCCAAAACGGTATGACAAACTGGGTGGTCAAGCACGGATTATGGCAGCTCAGCTTGCCTCACTTGATGCGAC
Source organism: Bacillota bacterium (assembly GCA_012518315.1). Lineage (GTDB taxonomy): Bacteria > Bacillota > Limnochordia > DTU087 > DTU087 > JAAYSL01. The sequence goes on from JAAYSL010000094.1 coordinate 549, forward strand.
CTCTGTTCTTTACTCGCCTATCCTATCAAAGAGGCAGGCTGAAGTTCTCCACCCTGGTGTTCTGTTTCCAGTTGTGGCTAGAGGGTCAGTTAGGCTAGAGTTAGCGAAAAAAGCGGCTCGTCAAACAGACCCCACTCGCTCACCGTGGGTCTTTGAATACGGTAAGGATGAAACATACGAATTTGGCCACAGGAGAATCACAACACCCCGGGCCAACAGGATAATCATTGTTCCCAGAGACAAGGGACTAGGTATGAATTTTACTCCCGAGTTTTCGCCTCATCTAGCTGAATTTGGGCGCTATATAGACGTGGGCATGGTCGCCGGTTACCATTTGGGTGGGCCGGACCCAGATGACCGAAAGATAATGAGACGCTATTTTCATGAGAGCCTTCAGGCACTCATGAAAATGCGGCAAGTAAATCCCCATTTGAAGCTACATCTAGAGTATGTGCCAATGAAGGAACATGACATGGAAAAAGAGATGCTGGCAACCATGAGTCAAGGTGTAGATAGCTTTGGCATAAATGAGGTGGAAATTGGGCACGTACTGGGCTTAATGGGTGAAAATGACTTGGCAAAAGAGATAGCGAAAAACGAGAGGGCATATGTTTTGTATCTCGGAGGTCTAAAACTACTGCGACACTTCGGGATAGAAAGAATCCATATCCATAACCTCGGCTACTATGTACTTGTGCTGAAGAAACCATATTTGTGTACTCCAAGCAAGGTTCGACAGGCCTGCCTTTTTGGTAGTAGTGTCAATGCCCACCGGGCGCTTACCGGCGAGAGTGCCTCAAGCAAGGATATCCCCGCAATTGGGCAGATTCCACTTTCCACAGAAGGACTGAAGCAATTAGACGATTGCGCGGCTGAACTAGCTGACAAGCACCCACGAGCGGCTGAACAAATAAGGTCAAGTGGGTATGCAGAATTTGATGATCATTATTTAGTAGTGGTGCCGACCCATGTAATTCCCAACCCGGTTGTGACTGTTGGCATGGGAGACACAATTTCCAGTTCTGTCTATGCCATGGAAGTGATTGGGCAGTTAGCTCAGGCAGGCGATCTGACAGAGTAGCATCTATCTAGAAAGGTGATATACTAATGGCCTTAGTAACACTACAGGAAATTCTTCCAAAACGGGCTGGGGACTATGCGGTGGGAGCATTCAATGTTCACAATATGGAGTACACGCAGGGTGTAATTTCGGCTGCAGAAGCGGAAAAGGCTCCTGTGATTCTCATGATAGGAGCACCGATGATCAAGTACTTTGGTTTGGGATGGATGGCAGCCATCGGCCGCTACGCCGCAGAAAGTGCCAGTATACCGGTTGCCCTGCATTTGGATCACAGTCGGGATTTTGAGCTGATCAAGCAAGCCATTGGCTGTGGGTTTAGTTCAGTAATGATTGATGGTTCAGGGCTTTCTTTTACCAAGAACATAGAATTGACAAAGAGGGTCGTGGACTTTGCCAGTAAAGCCGGTGTCTCTGTTGAAGGTGAACTGGGGGCTATCGGGGGTAAGGAAGATAATATTGAGACACTAGCTGGCAAGCTTACTGATCCGGAGGAAGCTAGAGAATTCGTTTTAGCAACAGGTGTTGATGCTCTAGCTGTTGCCATTGGCAATTGCCACGGCTTGTATACAGGAAAGCCCAATCTAGACCTTGAGCGTCTTGCTTCTATAAAAGAAGCTACGACATGCCCATTGGTATTACATGGTGGTTCTGATCTCCCGGACATCCAGGTGCAGGAAGCCATAAAACACGGCATACGCAAGGTCAATGTGGGAACAGAGTTGAAGATCGCTTTTCGTCACGGCGTAGAAAAGGCATTAGCTACATCTGACGCCTTCGAAGTTCCAGCTGTTCTCGAACCGGCACGAAAAGCAGTCAGTGAGCTAGTGCGAACCAAGATCAGATTACTTGGGAGTTCTGGTCGATTTGGCTAGTACTCTACGCTGAGACCGTGGGGAATTGTCTCTGCAGAACGGCATAAGCTGATGTAACCCTTCCCCCTTGGCAAAACAGATGGTATAATTAATCAAAGTATGTAACTGGTAGATGCTAACGCTACTAAAGCATAGCATCTACTTTTGCTATAATAAGCTGTATAAAGGGGCGAAGGCAGGGCCGAAAGATATGGACAAACCAGTCAAGATAGGTTTACTAGGGCTAGGGACTGTAGGAGCAGGGGTATGTAAGATCCTGCAGCAAAATCGAGAAGTGGTCTTTGAGCGGGCCGGGACGCCCTTTGAGATCGCCAAGATCCTAGTCCGGGATCCGGGGAAAGCACGGGGTGTAGAGGTAGCTCCCTCGTTACTTACCACCAACCCCGCCGATATTCTCGATGATCCTGAAATTGCCGTTGTGGTGGAGTTGATGGGTGGGCTAGAACCAGCTTATCAGTATATTCATACCGCATTGGAAAAGGGCAAGCATGTAGTTACTGCAAACAAGGCGGTAATCGCTTCCCATGGGGCCAGGCTCATCCGTTTGGCTGCAAGCCAAGGGGTGGACCTTTACTATGAAGGATCAGTCGGCGGCGGGATTCCCATCATCAAGCCGCTAAGGGAATCCTTGGTGGGCAATCGCATCGAAGAAATCATGGGAATCGTCAATGGGACAACCAACTACATATTGACGCGGATGACCCAGGGAAAGGCAGATTTTGCCGATGTCCTGGCTGAGGCACAAGCCCTCGGCTATGCAGAGGCGGATCCCGCGGCAGATATTGAGGGTCATGATGCTGCCCATAAGCTAGTTATCCTGGCCTCCTTGGCATTCCAGACACCCATATCAATTCACCAGGTGTACTGTGAGGGAATATCCAAGGTAACCGCGGAAGATATCGCTTTTGCCGAGCATTTCGGGTATACCATTAAGCTCCTAGCTATCGCCAAGAGACAGCCACAAGGGATTGAGGCAAGAGTACATCCTACCTTTGTGCCTACTCGGCATCCATTGGCCGCTGTCCATGGCGTGTTCAATGCTATCTTCGTCCGGGGTGATGCTGTAGGTGACCTTATGTTCTATGGGCGAGGTGCGGGGGATCTTCCTACCGGTAGTGCTGTGATTGCCGATTTAGTAGATGTATTGCGCAACCGTAAGCGAGGTTCTCATCACAGAGTGGAAACCCTGTGGCAGCCGATGCCGGTGGAGGCGATGGAGGATGTACGCACCCGCTACTATATTCGTCTGCATGCAGTGGATAAACCAGGTGTATTGGCTCAAGTCGCTGCCAACTTCGGTGCCGAGGGAGTCAGTATTGAGTCCATGATCCAGCAAGGCCGTGGGCAGGATGAGCCAGTACCTATTGTCTTTATTACCCATGAGGTAAAGGAGCGACAGATGCGGGCTAGTCTGGCCCGGATTGCCACCTTACCCTCGATTAAGGATATTGCCAGTGTTATTCGAGTAGAGGGAGGAATGCGCTAATGGCGTGGGATGGGATTATTAAGGCGTATCAGGAATTTCTGCCGGTAACAGAAGAGACACCAGTTGTCACCTTGCAGGAAGGAAATACTCCTTTACTAGCTATCCCTCGATTTGCTTCCGCGATCGGCGGAGATATAGAGCTGTACGTCAAATACGAAGGTCTCAATCCAACCGGATCCTTTAAGGATCGGGGGATGACCATGGCTGTGTCAAAAGCGGTAGAAGCTGGTTCCCAGGCCGTTATGTGTGCTTCCACCGGGAATACCTCTGCCTCTGCGGCAGCCTATGCCGCCCGGGCCGGCCTAAGATGTATCGTGCTACTACCAGAGGGAGCCATTGCTTTAGGTAAGCTTGCGCAAGCGGTTATGCAGGGAGCAGAAGTTATCGCAATTCGAGGGAACTTTGATGATGCCCTGAGGTTCGTTCGTATTCTTACAGACGAGCACCCCATTACATTAGTCAACTCCCTGAATCCCTACCGATTGGAGGGGCAAAAGACCGCGGCTTTTGAGATCATAGATTTTTTAGGTGATGCTCCTGATTACCTAGCAATACCTGTGGGCAATGCCGGAAACATAACAGCTTATTGGCAGGGTTTTAGAGAATACAAGGCCAGAAACCGCAGCAGCAAGCTGCCAAGACTTGTCGGGTTTCAGGCTGCCGGTGCTGCCCCGATCGTTGAGGATAGAATCTTTGAGCATCCTGAAACAATCGCCACAGCCATTCGCATCGGAAACCCCGCTAGCTGGCAAAAGGCGGTTAAAGCCCGAGATGAATCGGGGGGCCTAATTGACAAGGTAACAGACCGGGATATCCTTAGGGCCTATCAGCTACTAGCTCAAACTGAGGGCATCTTCTGTGAGCCCGCTTCAGCAGCTTCCTTAGCGGGAATCACTAAGCTGGCTGATACAGGATATTTCCCATCGGGAGCTAGGGTAGTGGCGGTACTGACTGGGCATGGCCTCAAAGATCCAGATCAGGCAATGGCTGTTTCCAGAAAACCTTTGGTGGTAGATGCTAAACTAGATGAGATCGCTAAGGCAGTAACGGCGACAAAGTAGTCACCTCCTGAGAAGAGAGATAATGGAAAGGATAATTGATACGACTATTAACTGATGCCTTGTAATTGTGCAAATAGGCTTTGTATAGGTGAGGGAACCAGGATGGCAAGACGGGCAAATGTATTAGTACCAGCAACAACAGCGAACCTAGGAGCTGGCTTTGACTCGCTAGGGCTGGCATTGGATTTATATAATGGATTTGAATTTGAACTGGGTAGTGACGGGTTTTCTGTAACAGGGGAAGGGGAAATGGAGCTTGCGGCAAGCCGGGGCCGATTGGTGTATCGGGCCTGGAATGCTGCATATGCCTATGCAGGAAGAACAACTCCCCCGGTCAGACTACACATTAGAAGCCAGGTTCCTGTGGGGAGGGGACTAGGCAGTAGTGCTACCGCGGTGATCGCAGGTCTCTACGCTGCCAATCACCTAGGTGATTTGGGGTTAGAACCCAGTCAACTCCTATCTTTGGCCACCGGGATTGAAGGCCATCCAGATAATGTAGCCCCGGCTCTGCTTGGTGGTTTGGTGGTTACCGCTTCACAAGGTAATGAAGGTGAGCTGGACTACGTAGTCTTAGACTCTCCTCGGGAGCTTGACATAGTTTTGGTGGTGCCTGCCTTCGAATTAAGTACCGCCAAGGCCAGAAGTGTACTGCCAGATTTGGTACCCCATAGTCATGCCGTTTTCAATGTGGGAAAAGTCGCCCTCTTTACAGCAGCATGGATCAAACGGGAATGGGCTCTATTGGGTAGAGCCATGGATGATCGGTTACACCAGCCATTTCGGGCACCACTGGTGCCTGGAATGGAGGGTGTTCTATCGACTGCTCGAAAAGTGGGCGCCTTAGGGGCAGCATTATCAGGGGCCGGGCCATCGGTGGTGGCATTGACAATTGAAAATCCAGATGATATCGGCAAAGCTATGAAGAATGCTTTTGCCGCTCACGGGGTTGAGTGTAAGATTATTCAAGCAAGACCGGCAAGATGGGGTGCCCATCTTGCCAGATAGTATGGAGATTGGTAGGAGGGGGAGCTTTGCCTATTCTAGTACAAAAATATGGTGGTTCTTCGGTAGCTGATGTCGTACGGCTCAAAGCAGTTGCCCAAAGGATTATCCAGGCCAAACGCTCCGGATACAATGTAGTGGCAGTTGTCTCAGCCCAAGGGGATACCACCGATGAGCTTATAACTAAAGCGAAGGAGATCTCCCAGTCACCACCTAAACGGGAACTAGACATGCTTTTATCTACCGGTGAACAGATCTCTATAGCCCTTTTGGCCATGGCTATAGCCGAAGAGGGGCATGCGGTGATTTCCTTAACTGGAGCTCAAGGCGGAATATGCACAGATAGCCTATATACAAGGGCTAAGATTCTGCGAGTAGACCCGGCTAGGGTCAAAAAAGAGCTTTCCGAAGGAAGAATTGTCATTGTGGCCGGATTTCAAGGCATCAATGATATGGGTGATATCACAACTCTAGGTCGGGGAGGCTCGGATACCACTGCTGTGGCCTTGGCGGCCGCGCTGGAAGCAAGGGCCTGTGAAATCTACACCGATGTTGATGGCGTATATACTGCTGATCCACGCCTAGTACCAACTGCCCGTAAGTTGGACGAGATCTCCCATGGAGAGATGCTAGAACTAGCTAGCCTTGGTGCGGCGATTTTGCAGCCACGAGCAGTGGAGCTGGCCGCGGCTTGGGGAGTCACTATTCATGTGAGATCTAGCTTTGGCGAGGCCTTGGGCACATTGGTCAAAGGGGATGATCAAATGGAAAAACAAAGAGTTGTCAGCGGGGTTACCCGTGACCTGAATGTGGTGAAGGTGATGCTAGTCGATGTACCGGATCGCCCAGGTGTGGCCCATGAGATTTTCTCTGCGTTGGCAGCGGAGGGTATCAATGTCGATATGATCGTGCAAACCACGAAGCAAGGGCCTGTAACAGACTTGCTCTTTACTATCTGTCAGGATGACTATGCCTTAACCCGACAACTAATTGGGGAGCTGAGGGAAAAGCTAGGTATCACAAATGTTTTGTATAATGACCGGTTGGCTAAAGTATCGATTGTCGGAGCAGGTATGATGAGTAACCCCGGTGTGGCCGCTGCCATGTTTGGCACCTTGGCTGAACATGGAATCAATATCGAAGTCATTAGCACTTCAGAGATTAAGGTCTCCTGTCTCATTGAAGCCTGTAAGGTAGAGACAGCTGTTAAGGCCATCCATGATCGCTTTAGGTTGGGTGAGGAGCTTCATGTATAGGCTTCTTGATTGGGTTTCATAGGGGGTAGGTTCACCGCCCTCCCCCTATGAACAAATAGCTATGCTATGCCCACAGCATATCCATTAGCCGTCTGACCTGGCCTTGGCTAGCTGCAAGCCAGTCAGCTGCTTCCTTGTTGCCGCTGATATAGTCTAGCATGTGATTCCCTTCAGCAATGCATAGGCGATCATGCAAAGGAGCGTATTCTCGGAGCAAGAATCTGGCATATTTTACTAGGCGGAAAGGACCATATACCCGTGGATTCTCTCCTGGTATAGCCTCAATAGCTACACTATAAAGGTCTTTGATGCTCTCAATAATATCCTGCAGCTCTAGGACAGGAGAAAATACCATGGTGTATGTGGCACCAAAGTGGTCGCGAAAATGGCAACCATGGGAGTCACTTACCCCCACAATGGGGACTGGCTCGCCTTTGGCCCTTTGCTCATGATAATAGGCAACCTGAAGATTGTTGTCTTCAGGGGTTATGCCCCCAAGTAGCTCAAAAGCGTCAAAAGGCCTTTTTTCCAGGATGTACTCCAAAAAGGGTTGGGGGACATTGAACCGGTTATCCCAGACCCAGTGGGGGTGACAAAATATGCCAAGCCCCTTGGCCTCGCGGATCTTGTCGAAACACCAAAGGATCGAGGCATACTCATATGGCTCAATTCCTGCTGGCATTGGACCAAGTTCTTGCATCAAACTGTCGATCTCTTGTCGATACCACTTGCGGTCCTGGAAAAGGTCATTGACACTAAAATTGCCACCAAAATTCACTATATGGGTAAAGCATTCCGGTGGGTGGACTTCTTCACCGGGAAACATGCAAAGATCCACCTTCACATTACTGTAGGCTGCTTGGGCTTCCAGTGACGGTGTATATTTATGGTGATCAGTGATCGCGACGAAATCTAGCCCGACCTTACGGCTACAGGCTGCCACATATGCAGGAGACTCTATACCATCTGAGTAATGGGTGTGCATGTGTAGATCGCCTTTATAGGGTCTTCTCGCGAATAGACCTGGCAGAAGGGAGTAGACTGAAAAAGTGCCAATATGGTGCTTTTCGCCATTGGCCCGACTTGCAACAACAAAGTAGTGCTCTTGTTCACCTGTGAAGTAGTGGGGTATTACCAGGCTATCTTCCTTGGCCTTTACTACTAGCTTCGTCTGCTTGTTATCGTCAGTCCAGTACTCTTTGGGATAGTAAGTGACCTCGTATTCCGCATCGTGTTCAAAACGAGAGTGTTCGTATAATCCCCGGATAGTGATAGTAGTCGTTTTATCCGCTGGCACAACTAGTGGGAAAACTTGAAAGTACTCATGCTCCCGCTCCATATGGCTCCTCCTTTGGGGTGGCAATGTTATTTCGCGTGACTGGATCCCTTACGATCAGGGGCATCTTTCTGACCTACACTGACGGTTTCTGCGTTCTTGGACAAGATCCTGTTTCCACCACGGCAAACCTGATGTGATAGATTAGGCCCTTCCTAATCTTGGGATGTTAGTATATAGTAATATCCGGAGAGCTGGTGCTTGTGAATAATATCCAGGCAAAGACATTTGAGAAACACAGGACAAGCAGCGAAGTGCCACCAGATTGTCACGGGGGAAAGGAATACTGCTTGAGGTGGTTAGATGATTCGAGCGATTCTGTTTGATCTAGATGGTACTTTGGTTCACTATGACTATGATACTTTCGTCCATGCCTACCTAGGAGCTGTGGCCAGGAAGGTTGCTCACTTAGTGGAACCAAAGCGATTTGTTAAGCAGCTACTGGCAGCCACCGAGGCCATGATCGCATCACTGGATCATACGAGAACCAATATGGAAGTCTTTTGGGAGTATTTCCCAAACGGGCTTGATGTCTCGATGGAAGTGCTGACCCCGATACTGGAGGAATTCTATCTGCAGGACTTTCCAAGAATCCAGGAAGTATTGCAGGTTGCCCCTGTGCCTGCCGCTCGTGGTCTTGTTGAAAGGCTGCTTACCAACGGCTACGAAGTAGTCATTGCTACCAATCCAGTGTTTCCCGCCATTGCCATAGAAGAACGGATGCGCTGGGGAGGGATCGATGGATTGGATTACCATTTGGTTACCACTTACGAGACGTCTCGCTTTTGTAAGCCCAATGTTGAATACTATGCCGAGATTCTGGAGAGTATGGGACGCATGCCCGAGGAATGTATCATGATCGGCAATAATACTTGTGAAGATCTAGTGGCTGGTGATCTTGGGATCAAGACCTACTTAGTTGAGGACTGCCTTCTGGACATGGGGCCTTTTCGCCGAGAGCCAGACTATCGGGGAAGCTTTGATGACCTAGTGCGGTTCCTGGAGGAGAAATGCTCTTAGAGTAGTGCATGGCAATGGCGGCAGTGGCGACAAGATCCCCTTGCTTTTCGCTGGGGGCGGTGCTATAATAAGTCGTGCCAGATGGAACTGGCACGATTGCATAAACGGGCTGTGGCGCAGTTTGGCTAGCGCGCATGACTGGGGGTCATGAGGTCGCAGGTTCGAATCCTGTCAGCCCGACCAGAGGAAGCCCCGCTACAACGGGGCTTCAGCTATTTCCTAGGTTGGGTGAGAAGCCGACTCATGAGTAACACCCAAGGTTGTCAGATGGTTTCCGATAGCGGAAGAACTTCATGGCAGTTTCTCACACCCTTTTGTCAGCCATTATGCTACAATGCATCTAGGAGCCCCGTTTCGTCCTTTGGGACTCGTCACGCCGGTGGATAGCGTAGCCGGCGACGGGGCGGCAGCAAGGGCGGTAGCTTCACCGACTGCGGAACATCTGGTTCCAATTCCGTCTAGCATCGTCGTAACGGGTGAGAGCTTGTCGGCATTTAGAGCCTTGGTCATGTCGCTCAGCTCCTTAAATGCGGAGAAATTTGCCGCCTTTGCTCCAATGTCCCCACGCCGCCCCTCAGCGGGGCACCCGCACTGGCCTTACGTGGACGCCTGTAAGAGCAGGTAGACAAAGTCACTACTCACCCATGTATTTGCTCAAGGTAACCAAAACACGTGCTTCGAGCTCTTTAGCTTTTTTGGGATCGGCAACTTTGTAGTCGGCTATCATGTCATCTATCCGCTTGGTGACGACTCCCCGGACTGAAGTCCGAGGCTTCTCGGTTCATCTAGCCTGCTACTGCCGGACTATCCCCGATGGCCCCGCCCAGGCCTGAACGTTTTAGAATATTGTAGCGGCGTTTACATCTCGGTGAATATCCAAGCCACACTCCGGGCAGATGTGACGGCGCTCCGACA
>JAAYSL010000010.1 GCA_012518315.1 Bacillota bacterium
GCTCCATTAGCTCACTATATCAGTAGGATGCTAGTTGGCGATTAAGCGGCTGTCGGCAAGGTATAGCCGGAGCTCCACAGGGGACAATATAGTCATTGGTTCCTGTGGAGGTGATGGGACGCATGCAACCGCTCATAGCCGTTGATGATAAGATCATTGGTGTTAGGCAGGCACTAGAGGAAAATGGTTACCGAGTGCAGGACCTAAACCGAGGGTGGGAACACGTGGCCGCGATAGTGGTTAGCGGCCTAGATGAGAATTTCTTAGGGCAGCAAGATATCGTTAGCAGGTCGCCGGTAATTGATGCCAGTGGACGGGACATTGATGAGGTCGTTGCGGATGTAAACCGTGCACTAAGGTTGAAAAGCTGATTGGCTGTACAAGATAGCACAGTTAAGGCAGAAGCTAAGGAAAAACGGGCCGTTGGTGGCCCGTCTCTTGTTACAGCAGAAATTATTGTTCCCAAGCCCTGGGCTTGAGGGGTTACGTCAGTACCGTCCTGTGCAACAAAATGTCGATGAGTGGCTCTTGGTTAAGTTCATCTCGTACGTTCGGAAGCTATTTCATGAGGCTATCTTACGCCCACTCGAAAGCCAAGGCGAGCGGACGTCTATTCGCTGGAAGATGGAGCCACGTGGGTTGCAGCCCACGGGCCTAAGCCAAGGAGCGGGGGTGGTTCTGTGGCTTTTCCGCTAGGAGTAAGGCTGGGGTGGAAGTACCCCAAGTACCATTCCAAGACTCTAGCGATACTGTTGCCAATCACATCAGCCATCCGCATTACCAAGCTAAGTCGAGTGTTCTGTAGTACGAAATACTCCATAAAGCCGCCGACATTCACGACTCCTACCAGATGAGCGGCTCCAACCTCGGCAAGATTCTTATTGACACCAGTTCCGGGTTTGAGTGGGCCATCTTTAATGCTAATATAGCCGACATTCTCACTCCTGCCCAAGCACGCATCTAAAGCAAATACATACGAGGGTGTTTTCTCCTGCTGAAGCCTATGTACATAGTCATCCAAATTGCCTGCGTGTACAGGGTCATCCAGTGTACCAAGAATCCTGACACCGGGAGGCAAGCTGTCCAGGGAGGACAATTTTGATCCCACCAGTGGGCCCAGACAATCACCGGTAGATCGATCAGTACCTATGCAAAGAATCAATAATGGTGCCGATTCTGCATGCAGTCGTGGGCAAAGGAGACCCCACAAGTCACGAGCCAAGGTCTCAGTAGCTTGTGGGCCATCGACATGGACCCGGGATATGACAGTATTACTGTTTCCGAGTCCAGAGGTCATAGTCAAGGTCATCACCCCTCATGCCAAATCACTCACAGTGAAGTATATGATGAATGACCATTGCCTATACATGTAAGGGAAGCAAACACGATCCTGGCGGGAAGAACCACGTATGGGAGAGGGGCTCCATGGAATGCAATGGTATATGGCTGCCACTTATATCGGTGCCATTGTCGGTGCTGGCTTTGCTTCGGGACAGGAGGCCCTGAACTTCTTTGTAGCTTACGGGATTTTGGGGCTACTTGGGATACTCTTGGTAACAATGGGATTTGCTTTTATGGGGGCATTGAGTTTCGCTATAGCACAAAAGGCTAGGGTCGAGTCCTACAAGCAACTATTGGAGATTGTCTGTGGTGCCCGTTGGGCAAAATACTATGACATAGTCATAACCTGCTTTCTCTTGGCAGGTGTGGGAGTTATGTTGGCCGGAGCGGGGTCTTTAGTCAACCAGCAGTGGGGGATACACCCTTTGATCGGTGTCCTCATCACTGCCTTGATTGCTGCGATCAGCTGTTACAGGGGTATAGGGGGCGTATTTCATCTAAATGCGCTATTGGTGCCGGGGATTCTACTTGCGACAATGGCTCTGGGCCTGTCTGGGTTGGTGAACCTCACCCCACAGCTACGGAACTTAAGAACTACAGCTTTGTGGATGGTGGCTCCCTCTCCACTGGTTCCTAACTGGTGGTTGGCCGCCATCGTTTATCTATCCTACAATTCTCTGCTGGGGATCGCAGCCTGTACACCATTAGCAGCTTCACTCCACCAGAAAAAAGCAGCCGCTCAAGGTGGCTTGGTTGGTGGGGCAATCCTCGGATTTCTACTCCTTAGTGGTAGCTTAGCCATCTGGGGGATGGGCTTACAAACCACCGAGGCGCCAGTGCCGATGGCTTGGATTGCCACGCACCTTCATCCGTTAGCCGGGAGCCTATACGGTACAATCATTTGGTCGGCCATGTTGACTACGGCAGCAACCAATCTGTTCGCTGTTGTGAAACGGCTTGGCCGAACTCCCAATCCCTCAATCGTAACTATCCTATTGGGATTAGCTTTTGCCCTTTCACTACTGGGTTTTAGCGCCCTGATAGAGCTACTCTATCCACTCTTTGGTTATCTGGGAAGCGTGTACATTGTGCAGATGCTAACCTTTTTTTGGAGGCGAGGTAGTGTTGGAGCCTAGATAACCTATGCTGGGTGCGGTATAATAAGGACAAAAATGGGAGGTGCTGGGCCCGGATATACCAGGCGCCAGAGAGCCGATGCCAGACAACGATAACATGGAGCAAAAGTACCGGATCAACCGCCTAACCGAGACAGGCCAGCTAGATGAAGCTTCAGCCCTAATTGATTCTCTTATGGAGATGGAAGGAGAGTCGGCCTTTGCTTACAATAAATTGGGAGTGATTGCTGCCCGCAAAGGCGAGCTAGAAACAGCCAAGAGCTACTTTGAAAAATCCTTAGCCATGGATGGACGCTCTGCCCAAGCCTACAGTAATCTGGGGAACATCTATAGGGAAATGGGTGATCTAGAAAAGGCCATTGATTGCTATCGGCAGGCCATCGATTGTGACGCGGACTATGCTACTGCCTATCATAATCTAGGGGTTGTATACAAACAGAAGGGCGATATACATAAGGCTGTCGAGCATCTAAAACAGGCCAACAAACTCCAGCGGGTCATGGCCCGCCGCGAGCTAGCGGAGTCCCCTATTAGCAGGAGAAAGCCACTGATTTGGGTGATTATCGCCTTGCTTGTAGTGCTCCTGCTTTACTTTAGATCCCGAAGGTGAGGTATGAAAGTTTTGCAGTAGAGATTGCAGGCATTTGTTTGCTTTCATGGTAGAACGTTAGGGGTGTTAGGTAGCCGCAGGGGTAACCTAAACCCCTACCAGGGAAGGAGGAGGTAACATATGTATCTTGTAATCCGGTTGCGACGTCCGGTTTTACTCTTAGTTCTAGCCGCACTGATCATCGGGTGTGTATCGACAGCAGGATATGCCTTCATGACCTCATATCTTCTCTCTGATACGATAGCATCGGGGGTAAGGGTGGCTTCCCTAGGAGTAGGCGGTCTTAGCCATCGGGAAGCATCTCTTTACCTATCTGAGCATTTAGATAAGGTAATCCAAAGACCCGTCACCATAGTCTATGGATCGATGCAATGGGACTTGATCCCCTCGGAGATTGGCATCACTACTGACCTGGAAACCATTTTGATGGCCGCCTTTCGAGTAGGAAGGCGAGGCAATCTCCTGCGGAAGATCGCGGACCACTATCAGTCGCAGATTGAAGGTTGGGAGATACCCCATCTAGTATCGGTAGATCAAGAAAAGCTTGCCTCTCTTCTCCGCAGAATAGCAGTCACTGCCAATATCCCACCTATGGATGCCCGTATCGTGCTTACCGAAGATGACAAAATCGAGATCATTCCCGGATATCCCGGCCAGAAGATAGATGTGCCCCAATTGGCTAAAGAAGTCATGGCCGCTGCCACTAGACCAAATCACCGAGAAATAGTAATTAGTCCAGAGCTAGTTGAGCCGGACTTTAGCACAGAAGATGCCTATGCCTTAGGGCTCCATCGATGCATAGCCCATTTCACAACCACCTTTGATCAGCGGGATATTAATCGGGCCAGTAATATACGTCTAGCTGCCAGTTGCCTAGAAGGAGTCTTACTGAAACCCGGGGAAATATTCAGCTTTAATCGGCAGGTCGGCCCAAGGTTAGGATCAGATGGCTACAAACCGGCACCGGTGATTGTCGATGGTGAGCTATTACCCGGGATCGGAGGTGGGGTGTGCCAGGTTTCCACAACACTGTATAATACGGTGTTACTGGCAGGATTGGATGTTATGACTAGATCCCCCCATTCCCTTCCTATTGCCTATGTGCCTTTAGGACGCGATGCCGCCGTAGCTTATGATTACATGGACTTGGTTTTCCGTAACAATGCTTCTTATGGCCTGTTGATTAGTGCAAGGGTGGATGGGGATCGCCTGACAGTGCGCATATTCTCTAATGCACCTGTAGACCGCTCCATTGAGCTAGATAGCAAGATCGTGAAAGTTCTGGAGCCTGGTCTGATTCGCAAAATTGACCCGAACTTGGGTCCAGGAATCATAGTTGAGGAGAAAAAGGGACGTCGGGGTTATGAGGTTCAGTTGTGGCGGGTAGTCAAGATTGGAGATCGGGTAGTACATCGTGAATTGGTAGAGAGAAGTATCTACAAAGCCCAGGATAGAGTGATTAGGCAAGGCCCCTCAGCCAAATAGCCCAGACTGGAAAAGGGTGAGGCACAAAAATCAGTGTCCAGGGTATATTTGGCATCTGGACTATGGCGGTGCCCACGGGAAAGAGGGTTTTGGCTCAACACCAAGAAATACTAAGAATCCAAACCGGCTAGCAGAGCCGGTGAGCAAAGGAGGCGACTTCAAGATGGCAAACTATGCTTATCTTCGTAAAGAGTTTGTTCCACTGGAAGATGCCAATATCAACGTGATGACCCATGCGTTTCTTTATGGGACCGCTTGTTTTGAAGGGATCAGGGGGTATTGGTCAGAAGAAGAGAACCAGCTTCTGGTGTTTCGCATGCGAGAGCACTATCTTCGATTATTGGACTCCTGTAAGATCCTACGAATAAATCCCGGTTATACAGTGGACGAGCTTTGCCAGATTACTCTGGAAGTTCTGCGGCGTAATCAAGATCGGGAGGACGTATATATCCGTCCGGTATTCTATAAATCTACCCCTGCCATAGGTGTAAGGCTGTCTGGTTTGGATGATGACTTCCTGGTGTTTGCTGTTCCCTTTGGAGATTACCTGGACATGAATCGGGGCCTTAGGGCCTCCGTATCATCCTGGCGCCACCTAGATGACAACATGATTCCCATGCGGGCGAAGATTAACGGGGCATATGTAAATGCTGCTTTAGCCAAAGATGAAGCCTTGATGGATGGCTACGATGAAGCCATTTTCCTAACCTCCGATGGACATGTCTCTGAAGGTAGTGCAGAAAATATCTTTATTGTACGCAATGGTAAACTGATTACCAGCCCTGTGACAGCAGATATTCTCGAGGGAATCACTAGAAACACCATCATACATTGTGCCCAGGAAGATCTAGGGCTAACGGTGGTGGAGCGACTGATCGACCGGACAGAACTATACATAGCCGATGAGGCCTTTTTTGTCGGGACAGGGGCTCAGATCTGTCCTATTACCGAAATTGATCACCGGAAGGTGGGCAATGGTTCAATCGGTCCGGTGAGTCGTCGGATTCAGTCCTACTACTTCGATGTGGTGAAAGGAAAAGTGGGGAAATACCGGAAATGGTGCCTGCCGGTCTATGTGTAGAAAAGCACTCCGGCCCCTTGAGGGCCGGTTCCCATTGGCTTAAGTAATAGTAGATGATGCTCTTTTGGTTCCAGCTCCTTAATGCGACGTTTCAACTGATAGAGCGGCTCAGTTCAGATTAGGGGCTGCGGCGCCTCCAAACAACTACAAGTGTCCGCTGGCTTCTTTTGAGCCAAGGGTTAAGCAATATTTTTAGTATCCGGCACATATCTGTCCCCTCTTTTCCTGTAAGCGATATCTCTCCCCCTGCTTAATAGGATATGGGAATTGGGGATTAAGGGTGCTGTTTGGTGATCATCTCACTGAAGTTGTGGATCCGGGAATTAATTGGCCAGATCCGGATTATTTGTATTAAGAGGAAGAATAATTACATGGTTGGGGGGTATAGATAATGGCCGGTAATGTGACCCCTTTAGCTGCCATTCACAGGCTTCTTGGGGCACGATTCACTGAGTTTGGCGGCTGGGAGATGCCGGTGCAGTATACGGGGATTATCGATGAGCATCTGGCGGTTAGGCAAAGATGTGGTTTGTTTGATTTGTCCCATATGGGGGAAGTAGAGATCAGGGGGCCTATGGCACTTGAGTTCGTCCAGGAAGTACTCAGTAATGATGTCTTGAAACTGACTCCTGGGCGGGTACAGTACAGCCTTTTATGTAACGAAATGGGTGGCATACTCGATGATTTGTTGGTGTATCGCCACCAGGACTACGTGACTTTGGTGGTCAATGCCTCCAATACCGATAAGGATCTAGACTGGCTAAGACAAGTAGCTCTTCGGCCTCGTTATCAGGGCAAGGTTGAGATCCTAAATGTCGGAGAAGAAAGGGCAATACTGGCGGTGCAAGGGCCACTGGCCCCAAAGGTAATGCAGGTCGTGGGTTTGGATGTTCTGGATCTACCCTATATGGCCTTTCGGTTGTTAGGTCGGCAAGGAGAACTCATGGTTTCTCGTACGGGTTACACAGGAGAGGTGGGGTATGAGCTTTATCTACCCGCAGCCGATGCTGTCACCTGGTGGGAAAGATTCATGGGCGTGAAGGAGAGTATTGGTATCCAACCCGTGGGTCTAGGGGCCCGAGACACACTACGGCTGGAGATGGGATATACTCTTTATGGAAATGATATCGACGAGACTACTAATCCTTGGGAAGCCGGTATAGGTTGGGCAGTGAAGCTCGATAAGGAGTTTATTGGCCGAGAGGCTTTGCTGCAAACTAAGGCACAGGGTTTGCAGCGCTGCTTGGTAGGGTTTCGAGTGGATGGCCGCGGTATTGCTCGTCCAGGATACCCGGTGCAGGTATCAGATGAGCTAAAAGGAGAAGTGACTAGTGGCTGTATTTCACCTTCCTTAGATAAAGCCATCGGGCTTGCTTATCTAGATCACACCTGTGCCGAGGAAGGGACTTTGCTTGAGGTAATAGTGAGGGGGAAAGCCGTAGCTGCCCAGATCGTTTCCTTGCCTTTCGTACCTTCCCGGGTCAGGGATGTAGTGGATTCATAATATAAAGTGTTCCTAAACGACTCTTAAGTGAGGAGGACAAAAGTTATGTCAGTACCGGCTAATCTACGCTACGCGGACAGTCATGAATGGGTAAAAATGGAAGACGATGGTGTGATCGTCGGTGTAACCGACTATGCACAGTCGGAGATGGGTGATATTGTTTTTGCTGAGTTACCACCGGTTGGTGCCGAATACGAAAAGGGAGAAGGCATGGCAGTAATAGAATCGGTGAAAGCCGTTTCTGATATCTATGCCCCGGTAGGAGGTACGGTCATTGCGGTGAACGAGGCTTTGGTAGATAGCCCCGAGCTCGTCAATGATGATTGCTATGGTGACGGTTGGTTGGTGAAACTCTCACTTCCTGAAAAAGTAGAGCTAGATGAACTACTATCTCCGGAAGAATATGAAGCCCAGATAGAAGCGTAAGCATAAGTCTTATAGCCGCTGTAATTTGGCAAACACAAACTAGAGCAATTACGAGTAAGGAGCGAAGGAGTATGGGTTATCCTTATTTGGCCTTGACTCGGCAGGAGAGGCAGGAGATGCTGTCTGCCATTGGGGCCACTTCTACCGCCGATCTTTTCTCAGATATCCCCCGGGAAATATTGCTGCAAGAGAACTTGGATTTGCCGGAGCCCCTAACCGAAAGTGAGCTAGTCCGCCATGTGCGCAAGCTAAGTGACTGCAACATATCTCTAGACACCCATGCATCCTTTTTGGGTGCCGGAGTGTATCAGCATCTAATTCCCCGGGCTGTATATCATCTTGCTAATCGGGCAGAATTCGTTACTGCGTACACACCGTATCAGGCAGAGATTAGCCAGGGGGTCTTACAGGCCACTTTCGAATACCAAACATTGATCTGCAACTTGACCGGTATGGATGTAGCTAATGCTTCTTTGTATGATGGAGCGACTGGGCTAGCGGAGGCGGCCCTAATGGCCCTTGCCATCACCGGAGGCAGCCGAGTGGTCACCTTTGAGAGTATGCATCCTGACTACCGGGTAGTGGTAGATACTTATCTAAGAGCTGTAGATGCGGAACTAGTGGTGATTCCCACAGACCAAGGAGTTGCTGATCCTACAGCCTTAGAGCCATTTTTGGGCAAAGAGACTGCCGCGGTACTCATCCAGCAGCCCAACCTTTTTGGCTTATTGGAGTCGGCGAGCGAGATTGGTGCCCGATTGGAGGGAACACCAACACTTCTGGTAGCTTGTGTTAATCCTATTTCACTGGGAATACTGCAGCCACCGGCTGCCTATGGCGCAGATATTGTGGTAGGTGATGGGCAGCCCTTGGGAAATCCTCTGGCTTTTGGTGGGCCTAGCTTTGGCTTTATGGCAACAAGGCAGAAGTTCATCAGAAGAATGCCCGGTAGAATTGTCGGCCAAACACAGGATGGGGAGGGGAATCGGGGTTTTGTCTTGACCCTGCAAACTAGGGAACAACATATTCGAAGGCAAAGGGCGACATCGAATATCTGCACTAATGCGGCACACTCCATGCTTATTGGGACCATCTACCTGGCTTTGTTAGGCAAAGAAGGGCTTAGGGAAGTTGCCATTCAGTGTGCCCAGAAGGCGCATTTCACAGCAGAACGGATATCTGCTCTGTCTGGTTGGGAGCTACTGTTTGAGGGGCCATTCTACCATGAATTTGCCGTACAGGCGCCGGTGCCTTGGCCCCAAGTCAATGCTGCTTTGCTAAAAGAGGGGATAATC
This sequence comes from Bacillota bacterium, assembly GCA_012518315.1. Taxonomy (GTDB): domain Bacteria; phylum Bacillota; class Limnochordia; order DTU087; family DTU087; genus JAAYSL01. The sequence continues at coordinate 8,879 of JAAYSL010000010.1, forward strand.
GGTGGATTACCACTGGCGAAGCTATACCCAGAACGACCCGAATGGGAGAATGCCCTCCTCTTTTGTGTTACAGAAGCTAGAACTGCCGATGAGATTGAGCACCTGCTCCAGGTGCTAAAGGGGGTAAAGTGATGCCACGCCAAAACGAGTTTCCATTGTTAATGGAATTAGGTGCACCAGGGAGGCGGGCTTATCTTCTACCTCAGCTAGATGTGCCTGCTCGCCCCATCGATGAACTGATTCCCAGTCCTTACTTACGCAGTGAACCGGCTCCACTGCCTGAGCTGAGCGAGCTCGAGGTGGTACGGCACTACACTGGTCTATCCAGGCGTAACCATGGTGTCGATGTAGGCTTCTATCCCCTTGGATCCTGTACTATGAAGTATAATCCCAAAGTCAATGAAGACTTGGCGTTTCTCCCTGGGTTTGCCAGTCTCCATCCATACCAACCTGAAGAGACCGTACAAGGGGCACTCCAGTTGATGTATGAATTGGAGCAATATCTTTGCGAGATTGCCGGTCTCCAACGGGCCACCTTGACACCGGCAGCTGGTGCCCATGGTGAGCTGACCGGCTTAATGCTCATCAAGGCCTATCAAGAGGATAGGGGAGAAGGCCATAGAGATGAGATTATCATTCCCGATTCAGCCCATGGCACCAATCCAGCTAGTGCCGCTATGTGTGGCTACAAAGTTGTGGAAGTTAAATCAAATGACCGTGGTGGAGTCTGTGTTGATGCTCTTCGGGAAGTGGTTGGCCCCCAGACTGCTGGCCTAATGCTGACTAACCCCAATACTTTGGGGCTTTTTGAGGAAGATATCCTTACCATTAGCGAGCTAGTGCATGATGCAGGAGGTCTTCTCTATTACGATGGCGCTAATGCCAATGCCATCATGGGCAAATGCCGACCTGGGGATATGGGCTTCGATGTAGTTCATTTCAACCTGCATAAGACCTTTTCGACACCCCATGGTGGTGGGGGACCAGGCTCAGGCCCAATTGTGGTGCGGGAGAGCCTCATCCCCTTTTTGCCTGTACCTGTAGTGGAAAGACGGGAAGAGGCTGCACAAGCAGGAGCTAGCCTGGAAGAAATCCCAAGTCAGTTTTTCCTTGACTTTGATCGGCCCAAGTCCATTGGCAAAGTTAAGGGCTTCTACGGGAATTTCTTGGTGCTAGTGCGGGCCTATGCCTATATCCGCTCCATGGGCCCGGAGGGCTTGAGGCTGGCTAGTGAAGATGCAGTATTGTCGGCTAACTACCTGATGAGGGGTCTAAGTCCCTTTTTTGACCTCCCATATGATAGAACCTGCAAACACGAGTTTGTCATCTCGGCTAGGCAGCAGAAGGCAGAGGGGGTTACTGCCCAGGACATCGCTAAGCGACTACTGGACTATGGTGTACATGCTCCCACGGTGTATTTTCCACTGATTGTGGAGGAAGCCCTGATGATCGAACCAACTGAGACCGAATCCAAGGCAGCCCTGGACGCATTTCTCGAGGTAATGTTCAGAATTGCTGAAGAAGCCAAAGAGTCGCCCCAAGGGCTAACTACTGCTCCACACCATACGGTAGTGGGCAGGCTAGATGAAACACAAGCTGCCAGACACCCGGTGGTCCGTTGGCAGCAGGGGACAGAGGAAGGGACACCAAATGACCACCGCTAGCTCCAAAGTGCTGGGGTATCTCGGTCCCCGAGGTACATTTTCGGAACAAGCGGCAACACTGTACAGGTCACATATGTCCATGGGGGAGACTACCAAGCTCCAACCCTTTAGGAGCATTGTGGAGCTGATTCTCGCTGCGGATAGAGGTGTTATCGACGCGTCGGTAGTGCCTCTGGAAAACTCCTTAGAAGGGCCAGTGGCACTAACTCTAGATATGCTGGCCCATGAAGTAGATCTTAAGATGGCGGCGGAGATTATCGTCTCCGTTCGCCATCATTTACTAGGCAGAAGACAGACAGGCTATCACGAGATCAAGACTGTGATTTCTCACCCTCAGGCCTTAGGGCAGTGTAGGGTTTTTCTGCAGAAAAACCTACCGACGGCGGAACTAGCTACGGCTAGCTCTACTGCTGAGGCTGCCAGAATAGTTGCTCGCGGGGATGGGACTAGTGCTGCCATAGGGAACATGAGCGCGGCCAGTGTCTATGAGCTTGAGGTTTTGGCCTCAGATATTCAGGATAACCGAGACAATGCCACAAGGTTTTGTGTGCTAGCCCGGACAGATAGTCCACCTACGGGCGATGACAAGACCTCTATCGTCTTCTCTCCCCGGGCAAACAGGGCTGGTGTCTTGTATGAACAGCTCTGGGAATTCGCCAGTCGGGGGATCGATTTGACCAGAATTGAGTCTCGCCCGGCTAAGCGCATCTTGGGAGAATACCTCTTCTTCTTGGATGTTGCCGGTCACAGGACAGAACCGGCGGTGGAGGCAGCATTAAGGGCAGTCGCAGATGATAGCAGCTTCTTTCGTCTGCTTGGCTCATATGCCCGTTGGCGAGAGGAATAAGTGTATATGGATGATGGCTATAGTTGGTTTCAGAGAATAGCGATGGGGTCACTGACAAATCGCCTGACTGGTATTTCCTACACACTGATTAGTGTGGTCTTAATCCTAGTGGGAACAAAGGTCACAGTTAGGGTTGCCAACTCGCTGATTACAAAGATTTTCGAAGCGGAGACAAGGAAAGGGCGTCACCGACATACCGATCCTAAGCGTCATCGTACATTGATGAACATTTTAAGGAGCGCCACCCGCTATGTCCTTTACTTTATTGGTGCCATGACTGCCCTTGATCGGCTGGGAGTGCCTACCAGCTCCATTGTGGCTACTGCCGGTATTGGAGGACTTGCGGTGGGATTTGGTGCCCAAAGCCTGGTCAAGGATGTGATTACCGGCTTTTTCATTCTGATGGAGAACCAGTACTCTGTCGGTGACTATGTCAGGGTAGGAGATGTGACCGGTATCGTTGAAGATATGGGAGTGCGGGTAACTAAGATTCGAGATTTAGGTGGAGAACTGCATATTGTGCCCAATGGCAATATCGAACAGGTAACCAACTATATGGGATCGGCCATGCGATTAATGTTAGATGTGCGGGTGGCCCATGAAGAGGATCTCGAAAAGGTTACCGCCATCCTAAATGACCTTTTTCTGCAGTTGCAGGTGGAAGTACCCGGTTTGGTGGAAGGTCCCACTGTTTTGGGTGTGAGTGACTTGACGGAATCTGCGGTAGTTATTCGAGTTCTGGCCAGGGCCCAAGCTATGCAGCAATGGGGAATCGAGCGACAGATTCGGAGAGCGATTAAGGAACGGTTCGATGCCGAAGGTATCATGGTCCCCTATCCCAGACAGGTTGTAGTTATCCGGCAGGACTTAGGCCAAGAGCAGCGCAGTACCGGGGATATCCTACCAATGGTAGACGAGGGAAAAAAGGAGATAAAGGATACTGATCTGCTCGATCGTTTGGAGAAATAATGCCGACTTATTCTCGCCCTGGAGCGCGAGGCTTTCTCTGGCATGTGATGGATGATCGACTATGGAGGAGGCACCTATGCTACCGGTATATCATCTGGGAGATATTGTGAGGATGAGGAAACCCCATGCCTGTGGTGGAGATGAGTGGGAGGTCTTGCGCATCGGCATGGATTTTCGCATCAAGTGCCTTCGGTGTGACAGGGTAGTCATGCTCTCTCGGAGGAAGTTCGAGCGGGCGGTAAAGGAGGTTCTGCGGGAGGGAAGTTGACCCTTTGGGCCCTCTTCGGCGAATAAGCACTCTGGTATCGGGATTGGTGTAAGCTTTGCTTATCAACTACTCATGACTGAAACTAAAATCGTGGGCTCCCTTGCGAACGCTCGGGGTGAGAGAGGAGGATGGCCATGTACTCCATGGGGATTATCGGTCTTCCCAATGTGGGAAAATCCACGTTATTCAACGCCTTGACTAAGGCTGCTGCCCTAGCGGCTAATTATCCTTTCTGTACCATTGAGCCCAATATTGGTATCGTTCCGATTCCTGATCAGAGGCTCCGTGAGATCGGCAAGGTGATGCAGCCCGAGAAACTGACACCGGCCGCAATTGAGTTTATCGACATAGCTGGTCTGGTGCGGGGTGCTAGTCGGGGGGAAGGACTGGGCAATCAATTCCTAGGCCGTGTCCGGGAGGTAGATGCCCTAGTTCATGTGATTCGTTGCTTTGCTGATGATAATGTCAGCCATGTGGAAGGTGATTTGGCGGCCTTAAGGGACCGTGATATTGTCCAGACCGAGCTATTGCTAGCCGATTTGCAGACTCTAGAAAGAAGGCGGGAGAAAGCGTCTCGCTATCTAAAGACCGGTGAAGAAAGATACAAGGCTGAGCTTAAGCTGGTTGATTACTTGATGGAACAGTTAAACCAAGGGATAGCGGCTCGCAACCTCGAACTCAAGGAAGACGATCAGGCACTACTATCCGAATTTCGGTTACTTACATCCTTACCAGTGCTTTACTGTGCTAATGTAAGTGCTGAGGAGTTGGCAGACATAATTGCAGGAGATGGCAGCGGACCTTGTAGTCGACATTATGAAGAGCTTAAGGCTGTAGCCGATGAAGAAGGCTCCGGTTGTATTGCCATCGCCGCCCAGCTAGAGGCAGAATTGCAGGAGCTAGATGATGATGAGCGGCAGGAGTTCCTGACTGAGCTGGGGATACCGAACTCAGGACTAGATCGCTTGGTGAGGGCAGCTTACCAGCAGCTGGATTTGGTGACATTTTATACAGTGAAGGGGCCCGAAACTAGAGCTTGGATCATACCCCGAGGTACCAAAGCTCCCCAGGCGGCTGGAAGGATACACAGTGACATGGAAAGGGGCTTTATTAGGGCTGAAGTGCTTTCTGCAGCGGATCTTATTGAGCTAGGTTCCTTCGCTCGGGCGAGAGAGGTAGGCACCCTAAGATCCGAGGGTAAAGAGTATGTGGTGCAGGATGGGGATGTAATGTTGATCAGGTTTAATGTATGAGAACCTCCACATCACCCTAGCCCAAATGTATCAAAGTGTATGTGCCAAATCCTCTGTTGCACGTAGGATTGGTGAATGGTATAATGACACTGGTCATCCCTGCTCCAGGCAAGACCTGGGGCCATGTCCATAGGGAGGAGGTGGAAGCTATGGTGCGACCATACGAGATGATGCTCGTTTTGCAGCCAGGCCTCGACGAAGAAGCTACCGATGCTTTGCTTGAGCGCCTAACTGGTGTAGTGACAAGTGAAGGTGGGAGTATTGAGAACCTGGATCGGTGGGGCAAGAGGCGATTGGCTTACGAGATTAAAGAGTTCACCGAAGGCTTCTATGTGGTGATGGATTTCCAAGCGGAGCCCGCTACAGCCAGTGAGTTGGAGCGGATAGTGAAGCTCACCGATGGAGTCATTCGCCATCTGCTGATACGCCGAGATAATTGACCGACAGCTTATGGCTTTAGTGACAGCTCCGTTCCGATATATTGATAAGGAGGAGCGTAGATGCTCAATCGAGTGATATTAATCGGCCGCTTAACAGCTGATCCTGAACTACGGTATACGCAAAGTGGAACCGCGGTTGCTAATTTTCGTATAGCGGTAGATCGGCCCTTTACAAATCAGAGTGGGGAACGGGAGACCGATTTCATTCCCATTGTGGTTTGGGACAAGCAGGCCGAAACCTGTGCCAATTACCTCAATAAGGGACGCTTGGTGGCTGTAGATGGCCGCATGCAGGTTCGTTCCTATGACGCTCAGGATGGATCCAGGCGCTGGGTGACCGAGGTAGTTGCCCAAGATGTGAGATTCCTCGATTGGGGGAGACAGTCCGACCAAGAAGGCGACTCGCAAAAGACTGTCACTCAGTCGGACGACTTTTTCATTGACGATGTTCCCTTCTAAGAGGAGTGAGATATGTGGCAAAGGAGAGAAGGAGGGGCCGCAGAGGCAGGCGGAAAGTCTGTAATTTCTGCGTCGACAAGATAGAACAGGTTGACTACAAAGAAACAGGCAGGCTGCGCCGTTATCTGTCCGAACGGGGTAAGATATTGCCTCGGCGGATTTCCGGCAATTGTGCACGTCATCAAAGACAGCTAACTGTTGCCATAAAGCGTGCCCGACAGGTTGCACTGCTACCATATAGTGCAGAGTAACCACAACTGAATGTAGACGTAGCAAAGGGTTAACTGCTTGGCGGTTAGCCCTTTTTCGCACGATTCTGCTTACTGGTCCAAACGGGAGCTGGAGAGACAAATATTTGCCAGGAGGGGTTAAGCATGTCTATGCCGAAGTCGGATATCGGCATTGCCCGGAATATCAAGACCATAGAATGGCTAAAGGCGGAACTAGTCTCGGGTGTTGCCACGTTTTTTCGGGGGTTGGTTAGAAACACCGAAGAGACTATGATCGATGGCTTAGCCAACATAGTGATCACGTGCTTTATCCTTGGTAACCGCTTAGGCTTTAGCTTTTCCCGACTAGATATCAAGATTGAGAACAAGATCAAGGCTAATATCGAGCAGGACCATGAGATAGAGCAGTGGTATGGCGATTTTTCAGCTTTGCTACGGTACCTGCAGGACAACAAGAGGTGAAGCGGATGCGAAAACCAAACAGCACTAGATCCCTGACGGAGGGAGCCATGCTGGCGGCCATCACCGTCCTGCTCTCCCTTTTAGGCGCCTATTTTATGCCTTATCTTTTTTTTATTACTCCAGTGCCCTTGATCATCCTGGTTTATCGGCATGGAATGAGACCAGGGATCTTGGTGGCTGTGACTTCGGCATTGTTGGGCGGCATTGTACTAAGTACGGTACCAACAATGATCTTCCTTTTGATCTTAGGTTTGGTCGGATTAGCTATGGGGGAAGCCCTGAGGGAGGGATTTCCACCCCATCGAATTATGCTAATTGGTACCGCCACATCGGTGATATCTCTGCTCTTGATGGTAGCAGTAACGGCAGTGTTCCTGGATTTTAATGTACTGGAAACAACCTTTGAGACCATGGAGCGTTCTTTACAGCAGGCGCTAAAGGTTTATGAGAGATTTGGTGTAGAAGAGCATCCTTTGTTTAAGGCAGATAGCTTAGGTGAGTTTATGCGGCTTTTGAAGCTGGCCTTGCCAGCGGCCTTGCTCACCACTGCCATTATCATGACCTTTGTTAATTACTGGTTAGCCCGCCTTATTCTAAATAGGCTCGGTACTAAATTGCCTTGGCTGAAATCTTTTCGACTCTGGCGCTTTCCTTGGTATCTTGCCTGGGGCTACATCCTAGGGCAAGGTCTTCTGCTTGTAACTCAAGGGCAAGGCAATGGCAATCTCTGGTTTGGGGTAGGCCTTAATTTGCAGATTCTATTTAACTATGTCTTTCTGCTGCAGGGCCTTGCGATTCTTTGGTTTTTCTTAGATAAGGCCAACCTGCCCAAACTGGTACGCTGGCTTATCATCATTTTTGTCTTCAACCCCTTGTTTACTACATTAGTTGTCTGGTTAGGTGTTTTGGATACTTGGTTTAACTTCCGTAAGCTAGGCGAGGGTGAGCCGACTTAAGTAAGATACAAAGGAGTGGTGTTCATGGAAGTCATCTTGACACAGGATGTGAAGAATCTAGGTAACCAGGGAGAACTAGTGAAGGTGGCTGAGGGTTACGGCCGCAATTTTCTAATCCCCCGGGGTCTCGCTGTTGAAGCCACCAAGAGCAATCTCAAGCATTTGCAGCATCAGCGTAAACTAGACAAACAACGAGAAGAACGAGATAAAGCCGATGCCGAGAAAATGAAGGCCACCCTAGATGGGCTTGAGCTAGTGATGCAGGCTCGCTCCGGGGAAGGTGGAAGACTCTTTGGTTCAGTAACCAGTACTGACCTAGTCGAAGCCATTAAGAAGGAAACAGGTATTGAGGTGGACAAGCGCAAGTTGGAATTGGATGAGCCGATTAAAAGCGTCGGGAATCATCGGGTGAGACTCAAACTTCTGCCTGGGGTAACAGCCGGCGTGACTGTCAAGGTAGAAGCATCCAAGTGATCTTGCTCGGATAGGGCGGATATGGTCGAGTACTTACTGACTCCTAGCAGGATCAGCATATAGATTTGTTTCTACAGTTGAAAGGGGAGCGCTCCGGCATGAAGAGTATTATCCGGAAACTCATGGCTAGAGGTGAACACAAACTAGGGCATAAACTATCTGGAGAAGAGCAGCTTAAGCGCCAGGTTACCGCCATATACGGTCTTTTAGCCAATATGATGGGCTCTGACAAGTTGGTTATGAAGGCAGGCAAGCTAGACGCACTACAGCTAATGCGCTCTGAGCATCTGGAAGAGCGAGTATTAGCTCTCAAGAAGATAGTATTGGAGGATCCAACCCTAGATGTGGTGCCTAGACCAGAGGCGATTCCTGAAGAACTGGCTGAGATTGAAGAGGTGCTAGCTGATTTACTGGCTCGCCGCACAGTTGAGGAGTCGTTGGAGAAGAAAATTGCGGAGCGGATGGAAGAACGGCATGAGGAATACCTCCGGGAGCTGCGGCTGGAGGTACTTAGGGAAGAAAAGGGTGCAGATAATCCCCTGACACTAAAGAAATACGCGGAACTAGAAAGGTTAGAACACAGAAAGCTCTCCACCTCTATAAGCGAATATCTTAGGCCAGAGCATTTGAGTGAAGTAGTCGGTCAGGAGCAAGCTATTAAGGCCTTATTTGCCAAAATCGCATCACCCTATCCACAGCATGTAATTCTCTATGGACCTCCGGGTGTCGGCAAGACCACCGTGGCTCGGCTGATTTTGGAGGGGGCTAAGAATCTGCCTTATACCCCTTTTGGAACAGACGCACGGTTTGTCGAGGTCGATGGTGCCACCTTGCGGTGGGATCCCCGAGATGTGACCAATCCATTGTTAGGCTCAGTACATGATCCAATTTACCAGGGGGCTAAGCGGGATCTAGCAGATAGTGCTGTGCCTGAGCCGAAACTCGGTCTAGTTACAGAAGCCCATGGAGGCATCTTGTTTATCGATGAAATCGGTGAGTTGGACCTACTGCTGCAAAATAAGCTATTGAAGGTGCTAGAAGACAAGCGGGTGAGGTTCGACTCTTCATACTATGATCCTAGCGATCCTAATGTCCCTAAGTATATAAAAAAGCTGTTTGAAGAAGGTGCCCCTGCGGATTTCATCTTAATCGGTGCTACCACCCGGGATCCGGCGGAGATTAACCCAGCTTTACGCTCCCGTTGTGCTAAGGTGTTTTTCGAGCCCCTTAGCCGGGGAGATATTCGAGCCATCGTATCTAATGCGGCTTTGCGTCTGGGCGCCGAGCTAGAACCAGGAGTCGCCGAGATGATCAGTGAGTATACCATTGAAGGTCGAAAAGCCACCGGCCTTTTGGCAGATTGCTATGGAGTTGCTTTGCAGAGGCATGGGACTTTGACCGAGGCCGAGGCCCCAGTATTAATCACTCAGGCCGATCTAGAAGATGTCATTCAGAGCAGCCGTCTCATCCCTTATGTCACCGTACAAGCTAGACAGGGTGCGGAGGTTGGCAAGATTCTTGGGCTAGGTGTGAGTGGATTTCTTGGATCAATAATAGAGATTGAGGCAATTGCTTTTTCTGCAAAGAACAAAGGAAAAGGGACATTGAGATTCAACGAAACTGCAGGGTCTATGGCTAAGGATTCGGTGTTCAACGCGGCCTCGGTGGTACGGCAGCTGACTGGCAAAGAGATTGGAGATTATGATCTCCATGTGAATGTGGTGGGTGGTGGCAATATCGATGGCCCCTCAGCCGGCTTGGCTATGGTGTTGGCTTTAGTGTCCGCTATTCGTGGTATTCCCTTACGTCAAGATGTCGCTGTTACAGGGGAAATCTCGCTGCAAGGCAAGGTGAAACCTGTGGGTGGGATACCAGAGAAGATTTACGGGGCTATGCAGGCACGTGCAAAGCGGGTATTGGTGCCAATGGAAAACAAGCGGGAGATTCCTAGGAATACTGAGGGTATAGAGATTATCCCTGTGGATCGTGTTCAAGATGCATGGGATCTCGTTTTTGCTTCAGAGGAACTGGTGGCACCCAGCCGTTTCGATGAACAGTTTCCACCTTTAGCCCGCAAGCCAGGTATTCACCGGTTGACAAGTTAAAGTAGCCTGGCGAACCAAATTGGAGGGGGAAGCAGTTGACGGATCTTTTGGCTCAAGGTTTAACAGGCTCTACTGGTGTGTTGGGTGTGATTGGTGATCCGATTAGTCACAGCTTGTCCCCGGCTATGCAGAATGCCGCTTTAAGGTCTTTAGGCAAGGATTATATATACGTGCCCCTTGCTGTAAGTCCCTTGCACGTAGAGGAAGCCATAGCCGGTATGAGGGCCCTTGGTATCAAGGGGCTAAATGTTACGATACCCCATAAGGTGGCGGTCATGCCTTATCTGGATGAAATTGATCCCATGGCACAGCTGATCGGAGCTGTTAACACCATTAATAACGATGGTGGTCGCCTGACCGGCTATAACACCGATGGCTATGGATTTCTGCGCTCGCTCAAAGAAGAGGCGGGTTGGGATCCCCAAGGTCAAAGGGTGACTGTCATCGGGGCTGGTGGTGCCGCCCGGGCCATTGGTTTTCAGTTAGCATTATCCAGGATTGAGTCACTGGTTTTGGCCAATCGGACAGAAGAGCGTGCCCGGTATTTGGCCAATGATATTCACCATAGGACTTCTTGCCCTACTGTGGCTTGCAGTCTAGATGGGCTTACCTCATACCTTGGAACTACGGACATTCTGATCAACACGACTTCTTTAGGTATGCACCCAGAGATTGATACAATGCCTCCGGTGGATTGTGAGTGCTTGCCAACTACTGCCCTTGTCTGTGATATAGTCTATCACCCCAATGAAACCCAACTTATTCAAAAAGCGGCTGCTTGCGGTCTTGCCACCTTACCAGGTCTTGGGATGCTGGCCTATCAAGGAGCGGCAGCATTGGAAATCTGGCTGCAGGTCGAGGCGCCAGTTGAGGTGATGAAAGCTACACTGCGGAGACAGCTCTTTGGGGATGAGTAGTGGCGAATTACGGTTCGAGACTAGGAAAAACCCCTGCCACACAAACATGACAGGAGTTAGAATCTAGCTAGACTGCTTATCTAGGACAACATCTTGGGACAATACCTTTACTATGTGAAGCTTCTGGAGTCTATAGAATGGGTGGCTCGCCCTTAATGCCCTTGATGTAAGTCATGGCATCGGTCACTTTTTCCTTGCTACCGCTAATTGCCAGTCCCACACTACCTTCGCTGCCCCCTACGCCACCGGCAGATACTTGCACTGCCTGAACTTCAAACAGGATGGCAAGTGCTTCTACTTCAGTGATGATAGTCCCGCCAAGTAGAGGCACCATGCCACAAGGCATCCCCAGTGAATCGGCGAAGTTGTCTATACCGAGCTGGCCCATGGCCGCTTCAACTGAAGGAACCAGTTTCTCACGGGAGACAGGGACAATCAAGTGACTACCCCGGGCATAAAGTTTGCCTAATGCCAGGCCACAGGTCCCTCCATTGGGTGCTCCCACCAAGACGCCTGCTAGACCCGATGGATCTATGGCATTGGCTCCTTTGATGAAAACATCATCCTTTGTAAAGTCGGCTAGAATCTCTAACCAAGGACGAGTGCTTCGTTCGCCATTTTCGAAACAGATGGGTGACATCCGGGTTTCACTAGGTGTAACTGCATAGTGGCCTTGGGTGACTATACCTGCAGTGTAGTGAAGCTTTTGCACCGGCCTGTCTAACAGCTCTTCAGCGACGAAAGCATTGGTGATGCCATTTGCTATAATAAGTCGTCCTTCCTGACGTGCCGTCCGCACTATGGGCAGTGTCGCCACTGCTTTACCGATTAAACGCTTACCCTCCGAGATAGTCAAAGAAAAGAGGGCTTTTGTAGCACCATTTTCCGTGTTCATGTGCACACTCCTTTACCTTTAAGTCGGCAAGCTTAATGGTCCATAGCCTCGAGATATTGGCGGCAAAGGTGGTTAACCTGGCGTTGGGTCTGGATCAACATGTCTGTGATTTCCTCTTTGCATTGCCGAACTAGTTCTTCATCGAATAGATTGATCTCAACCGTTTTCAGAAGATCTCCCAACTGCTGGTTTAACTCTCGTTGTGTTGCAACTAAAGCTTGCCACTGAGTTTCCACCGGTAACAATTCCTCCTACCTAAGTCGGGAGGCTTTTCCTCCCACTAACTGCTATTTCTGTATTCTACACCGGCATATGCTAAACCTGCTCTCAGAATAGCCGCAGGTAATAAGCTAGTAATGGAGTACATATAGTAACAGAGGAATTCCTATATAGCTTTTGTGAAGGGAGAGAAAGGGCCCTGCTGTGGTAGTGGCCTTGTCTAGTGGCAGAAAAAATAAGAGTAGGTGTAATCTTTGGTGGACGTTCCAGTGAACATGAGGTTTCACTCACTTCGGCCTCCTGTGTGCTAAAGGCAATAGATAGGACTAAATATGACGTCATCCCTATAGGTATTACTAAAGGTGGCCAGTGGCTAGTGGGGGAGGATGTATTGCCACTGCTCTCTTCACTAACACCTGAACTTGGGCAGGAGAAACAGGGCGAATTACAGCCCGATCATTCCCAAGAGGTCCTGCCGGTATCCTTATTACCGGTTCCTGGGAAAGGTGGTTTGGTATCCTTAGGGTCAGAAGGGGATGGGGTGGAAGTATCCCATCTAGCCGATGGCCTGGATGTAGTGTTCCCAGTTTTGCATGGGACTTACGGTGAAGATGGTGCCATTCAGGGTCTCTTGGAACTAGCTGATCTGCCTTACGTTGGCTCAGGGATAACTGGTTCAGCGGTGGCGATGGACAAAGCCATGGCCAAAGCAGTTTTCGCTGCACGGGGGATTCCCCAGCTGCCTTATTTAGTTGTGCTTCGCTCCCAGGTGGAAAAGAATCCGGCAGTGGTGGAAAGGGAAGTAGGAGCCCATTTAGGATACCCTTGTTTTGTTAAGCCTGCCTCCTTGGGTTCTAGTGTGGGCATCTCTAAAGTACGCAATTCTGCAGAGTTGCAGCCTGCCCTCGCGGAAGCGTCTATCTATGATCGTAAGCTAGTGATCGAAAAAGATGCAGGCAATGCCCGAGAAGTGGAGTGCAGTGTCTTGGGTAACGATGACCCCATTGCGTCAATACCAGGGGAGATTGTGCCTTCTCGGGAGTTTTACGACTATGTAGCCAAATACCATGACAGTGATTCACAGTTGATTATCCCGGCACGAATTTCGCCAAAGGCCACCAGAAAAGTGCAGGAGCTGGCGGTGGATGCCTTCAAAGCCCTGGATTGTTTAGGGATGGCCCGGGTAGATTTCTTTGTCGATAAGACCACAGACGAGGTATATATAAACGAAATCAACACCATACCGGGTTTCACTCCGATTAGTATGTATCCCAAACTGTGGGAAGCTAGTGGGATCCCATATGGGGAGTTAATCGACCGTTTAATTGAATTGGCTGTGGAGCGCTATAGGGACAAACAGCGAAATGTGACTTCCTTTAGTCCAAAGGAGATGAAACAGCCTTAAAGGGTAATGAGCCATGATTGATGGGCCCTAAGGGGCAGAAAGGACCGAGACCAATGTGGCGAACCTCCAGGAAAAAGGCATCACCGGTGAGGTATTGGGGGCGGCTCTTGATGAATGTTGCATCTTTAGGTTTTGCCGGGTGGGCATGGCTCTTTTACAAAAATGTGTGGCAGGCTGCCATCCCTGCCTTCGGATCGCCAGAACCTTACCTTGCGTCTCTAAGGGGGCTTTTGGCAAAGTATCTTGTGGTTGGTGGGGGACTACTTCTGGCCTGGTGGTCAGGCTTCATTCTGGCCCGCTCAAAACCCACCACATCTGTACAGGAACAAGACAGGCAGCGGCAGGTAGGCTGACGAGTCTGGGGGCCTAATAAGGGAACAGGCTGCCTGTTTGCCCTATCTCTACGGTCTTGGCCTATAGTGGTGTTCCCCACAGGGGCAATTATGACTGATTAGAATAACTGCACAGCCATTCTGCTAGCATGGTATGATAGACAGGGTAGATTGCCATGCCCGCTTACTTGCTGTGGTCGCCACCTGTAGGTACGTGTGTCGGCACATGACGCCAACCAAGAGCTTAAAGTAGGGGAGTAGTACATTTTGAGTCTCATCAGGCTGGATCAGATTACCAAACACTATGGGGATAGACCCATCATCTTGGAGATCACAGCTACCATCGAGCGCGGTGATAAGATTGGGCTTGTAGGTCCGAATGGTGCGGGCAAGACCACTCTGCTTGCCCTTATGGTAGAGGAAGCTATGCCAGATAAAGGTACCATTCGCAAAGCCGGTCAATGCCGGATCGGCTACCTGCCCCAAAGACCCTCTAGAACTTGGGGTTTGACCCTAAGGCACTTACTCATGCAAGAGCTTACCGAAATCAGAGACATGGCTGATGCCTTGCGGGAGCTTGAGCAGAGGATGGCATCACCGGAGGTGTACCAAAGCCCAGAGCTTCTCGATGAAGTAATGGGGCGTTATGGCCGTCTACAAGATGAGTTTCGCCACTTGGGTGGCTATTCGTATGAAGTCAAGATGAAGCAAGTCATCCAAGGTCTAGGTTTTGCCAATGATGATCTTGATCGTTCGGTACAGGAATTTAGTGGCGGAGAGCAAGTGAGAGCTGAGTTGGCCCGGATACTCCTTGCTGAGCCGGATCTTTTGCTTTTGGATGAGCCCACCAATCACTTGGATATGCAAGCAACAGAGTGGCTTGAGGGTTATCTAAGGTCTTTACAGCAAGCAGTGGTGGTAGTCTCCCATGATCGGTATTTCCTTGACATGGTTTGCACCCGTATTTGGGAACTGGATAACCAGCGATTGTTTCGGTATCCCGGCAACTTCAGCCAATTTCTTGACCTGCGGCAAGAGAGAGTGGCACGGCAGGAGGCTGACTACCAAGCCGTAACAGAGGAAGCCCAAAGGTTACAGGCCTATATAGATCGATACCGGGCAGGCAACCGGGCCAGGCAAGCCCAAAGTCGGTCGAAACGCCTCGCCCGGCTAGAGTCTGTAGCAAGGGCAACTGATGCCCAGAGTATCCGCTTGGATCTATCCTATGCTACCCATACCGTGAAACAAGTGCTCATCACAGAAGAGCTATCTGTGGGTTATGCAGGAACACCACTGGTGTCAGGACTGAATCTCTCGGTCTTGCGGGGTGAACGATGGGGGATTATCGGCCCCAATGGTGTGGGGAAAAGCACATTACTTAAGGTTTTAGCCGGGGAGGAACCATCAATAGATGGCTCCTTCCTCTGGGGAGATGGTGTATCCCGTGGTTACTTTCGTCAAGGGATGGATGATTTGGATGGGGATAACACCATTTTGGATGAGATGCTAGAGGTGCGCAACCTGCCTGTCGGCGAGATGCGCAGTTTCTTGGCTAGGTTCTTGTTTACCCAAGATGCGGTTTTTAGCCAAATCCGCACCCTAAGCGGAGGGGAGCGCTGCCGAGTGGCACTGGCTAAGCTCCTTTTGTCCAAGCCTAATGTCTTATTACTCGATGAACCCACCAATCATCTAGACATCATCAGTCGAGAGGTGCTGGAACAAGCCCTAGCTGATTTCACCGGCACCATACTTCTAGTAACCCATGATCGCTATCTCTTGGATAAAGTGGTAACCGATTTGCTGGTTATAGAACCAGGGCGAACACGGGTTTTTGCAGGTAACTATAGCTCTTTTCGTGAGCAGGAAAAGCTGTGGCATGAAGAGGCAATAGCGGCCAGAGAGCCTGTACGCAAGTCGCCACGTAAAGCCCCGATTAGCGAAGGTAGGGCCAGTTTAGAGAAAGATCTGGCCACGGTGGAGGAAACCATTGCGTTGATGGAAACAGAGTTACACGCTCTAACACACAAGATGGCTGAGCCTGAGATCTATATGGATGGATCAGCTATTCGCTCCCTTACTTTGCAGCACAGGGAGCTATCCCAGGAACTTGAGACTCTCTATCAAAGGTGGGCAGAGCTTTTGAGCGATCTAGAGAGCAGGAATTCAGTTGAATGTGGGAGAAGTAACTAACAGTGTTCCAGAGCTAATCAGAGGCCTTTGGGTCTGTCCCAAAGGCTAATTTGACTCTGGCGGGTGATTACTGGGAGGGATACCGATGGCAAGCGATAATACTAGGGTTTGGCAGGTAGAAAACCCTCGATGGTTGATAGCTGTGCCCCGGGAACTACTCACTGTCTATCACCGGATTATAGGGGATGAAGCTGTTCTTCTATGGTTGCATTTGCAGTGCTGGGGTGAAAGTAGTTCTGTATCAGATATCGATGCTTTAGTGGCTGAGCTTGAGGCCCAAACCGGCTTTCACCCAGAAACCATTACTTTGGCCTTGCACCGCCTGGAGCAGTATGAGCTTGTGGAGATGCAAGATAGGGTGATTAAACTGTGTTTGCCCCTATCAGCAGAACAATTTGCCATTCGATTTGCTGCTGAGTTAGCCACAGGGGCAGAGGAACAGTATTCGAAGGAAGCACCCACAGCTGAGGTGAGTGCTTCACTGGATAAAACCCCACGGGACTTAAAGCTAACGGAGCCATTCGCCGATCTAGGCGTCGATCTAGGCATAGATTCTGTAGCAGGGCCTGCCCCGGCGAAAAGGGCAGAGGTGGCAGCCAATCCAGTAGCTGACCCTATTATATTGGACAAAGATGTTTTCTCATCTACTGAGGCAGATTTCCACGCCGTGCTCGATCTTTATCACAAACGTATCGGTATGATGGGTCCCAAACAGCGGGACAAACTCCGTTTTTGGGTGGAAGAATCGGGTATGACGGCCGAGGTAGTGGCAGCTGCTATTGACATAACCGCACGCAAGGCCGAGAACCCCAGAATCCAATACTTAGAAGGTGTATTGCGCAATTGGTATAATGACGGTGTTCGAACCTTCGAACAAGCCCTCAAGAAATACCCAGAGATTTCCGGTGAAAGCCGGGATGCTTCCGCAAGTTACGAAGGTATGCCTAATGCCGGAGCCTATAGTGAAGCCGATAGTGCGCTAATTGAGAAATGGAAGGAGCTTTACCCCGATGAGCATAACGGCTAATCAGTTAGAAGTTAGAGAGGGTAAGGTCCCGTTTATTCCCATGGATCTCGGTGCTGAGCGGCGAGTGTTAGGTATTTTGATCAAATACCCTGACAAGATCGATCTAGCAGTGGACAAGCTACAAGTTACCCATTTCTATGACCGGATCCATCGGATGATCTATCAGGTGATTCTCGATTTATATCACGCCAAGGGCCGGATATCCTATACTCAAGTTTATGCCAAGCTGCGTAAGGAACAGAGAATTGAGACTCTAGAGGAAGTATTAGTTGCCATTACCGAGTCCTTTGCCAGTCAAGCAGAGCTTGAGCCTAGTATCGAGGTGCTACTGGAGAAAAACGTCAAACGGCAGATTCTACTGGCAGCACAGCAAATCGAACAGATGGTTTTACTGGAGACCGAAGACAGCGTTGAGGGCTATCAAGCCAAGGCACAAGAGTTGATTTTTGCCGCGACCAATGCTGTATCTAGCCCCGAAGATGATACCAAAGATTTGCTGGAGATCCTAAACAAATGCTATGTCAACCTGCTACAAAGACGAGAAGGTAAAGCGACCTATGGATTGTCGGTGCGCTATCCGTCCATAGATGCCTTTACCACAGGGTTTAAGAACAAAGACTTAATCATATTAGCAGCCAGACCTAGTATGGGTAAAACCTCCCTAGCTTTGAATTTTGCTGTGAATGTGGCCAAACGTGATATCCCGGTACTTATCTTTAGTTTGGAGATGGATGATGAGCAAATCGGTGACCGGTTGGTGCTTAGTGAGCTGTTTCGATACAAGGGCCAGGGGCCTAAAGAGGTAACCGCCTTTGATTACTCAACCAAAATGACAGATACTCAGTTTGCCACTACCCAATCGGTATTTAATGACCTTTACAAATTGCCCATACAGGTGGTGGACAAGCGTGGTCTGACGGTAGCGGAAATAAGAGCCAAAGCCAGAAAAGCTAAGGCCGAACGACCAGACCTGGGGCTAATCATAGTTGACTATCTGCAGTTAATCAAGCCACCGGCTGATACCAGGAAGAACTGGGCACTGGTTGTGGGTGATATTGTCCGAGAGCTACGTGATCTCGCGGGTGAATTGGACTTACCGTTGATGCTTCTCTCTCAGTTAAACAGAGGAGTGGAAAGTCGGGATGATAAGCGCCCACTCATGTCTGATCTCCGAGATAGTGGCAATATTGAAGAATTTGCCGATGTGATCATGTTTCTTTATCGGGAAGACTACTACTATCCAGAGCAGGCTGCCGAAAAGGGGATGACTGGCGAGACCGAGGTCATCTTTGCCAAACAGCGTAAAGGACCCACCGGCAAAGTCCGGCTGAAATACCTGAAGGAGTATACTCGATTTGTAGAGGAGAGCCCTCGGGAAGGTATGTAAAGGTTGGGTGTTAGCATGGAATTATTTGAGGAGCTAGAGCGGATCAAGATCCGATTTGTGGCTGCCTATGATAAACTTGTGGAGCAAGGGGTCATATCGGAAAGGGAATATGAAGAGATTGTAGAAATAATTGACAATCTGGATGACTACAACATTGGGGAATTAAGGGAGCGGTTGGGACGGTTCCGCTATGTGCAGTACTGGGAAGGCGAGAATTAGATATAAGGTGAGTCATCTGGCCAATATTGAGCAGGATGTAGGTAGACTGGGAGGTTGACGCTTTGAGTTTGAGTCGAGTAGCCAAACCCGATAGGCGCCAACTGCTGATTAGTGTGATCCTGGTGGCTATCTTCCTAAGCCTGGGGATCTGGTTAGCAATGGCAAAGACTGTTACCATAATCGTGGATCAGGATGTTCAGCAAGTATTAACTACATGGAGAACTGATGTAGGTGGGGCCTTATTGAAGGCCGGTGTCTCTTTGGGCCAAGGAGATTTGGTGGAGCCGGCCCTTAGTCATAAATTGACACGGGGCATGGAGATTGTGGTCAAGCGAAGTTTTCCGGTGACCCTAATCAGCGACGGAGACACTCGGGTAGTACGGTTTGCTGGAGGTTCGGTGGGGGAATTTTTGGAGCAGCATGGGGTAGACTTGGGTGAGCTCGATCGGGTGGAGCCCCGCCTGGATCAGGCGGTGGTAGCCGATGGGATTGTAGAGGTTATTCGAGTGACTAAGTCGAAAGCAACGGTGAAAGAGGAAATCCCTTACGGTAGCAAGAACTGGGCTGAACCTACACTGGAAAAAGGTAAGACCAAGATAGTACGGAAAGGGCAACTAGGGTTAAAAGAAAAGGTTTTTGAGATTACTTACGAAAATGGCCAAGAAGTAGATAGCAGGCTGGTACATACCAAGGTAGTGCGGGAACCGAAAGATGAGATCATCGGGATAGGGACAAAGGCAGTATCCCATACACTCAATACCGCCCGTGGTGCCATACGCTACCGGGAGGCCATGGATATGACTGCAACCGCCTATTACCCAGGGCCTGAAAGTACCGGCAAATGGGCAGATGGATTTACTGCCACTGGGGTAAGGGCCGGATTTGGTATAGCCGCGGTGGATCCCAAGGTGATTCCCCTAGGCACCCGCTTATATGTCCCTGGTTATGGTCATGCCCTGGCCGCTGATGTAGGAGGGGCCATCAAAGGGAAACGAATCGATTTGTGTTTTGAGACATACAAAGAAGCCATTCAATATGGGAGACGTAAGGTAAAGGTGTACATTTTGGACTAGTGGGCAGGGATTCCTGCCCGTTTTCGTAGCAAGCAATGGAGGTAGATGTAAAGGTGGAACCACATAACATAGATACTTCCCTGGCGACCCCTACGGCGGTGCGCCAGTTAGTCGCGTCTCATGGTTTCATCTTCCGCAAGTCTTTGGGGCAAAATTTCTTAATCGATGGAAACACCCTGCGGAATATTATTCGGGCCGCTGAGGTGTCAAAAGATGATACAGTAATCGAGATCGGTGCGGGAATCGGAACCCTCACCCGGGCTCTGGCTAGTTGTGCCAGGCATGTCCTAGCCTTAGAGATAGATGCTCGCCTTCATCCGATTCTCCAAGAGACCCTTATCCCGTATGATAACGTTAAAATCGTGGCGGAGGATGCCCTAAGAGTTGATTGGCATGGCTTTTGGGAGAAGTATGAACTATCCAGGGCCAAGCTCGTTGCCAACCTGCCATACTATATCACGTCACCCCTCTTGCTTAATATGTTCTTCCAAGATCTTGCTCTAGACACCATTACAGTAATGGTGCAAAAAGAGGTAGCAGAGCGATTTACTGCCAACCCCGGCACCAAGGCCTATGGAACACTTACCATCTTGGCTGGTTACTATAGTA
>JAAYSL010000095.1 GCA_012518315.1 Bacillota bacterium
ATCATGTTCTGCCGATGTCCCGGAAATGGTGGGTGCCTCGATTAAAGCGGCCAGCATCCGAGTAAGTACCAGGAACGCCAGAAACTGCCCCGAGCTAATCTTGCCACCATCCAAAGTGGCCATACTGTCTTCCTCCCTGCACCTATTGCTGCCCATCGGCTTCGTCCCCTGAGCCTTTGTCAGGAGCACGTGGTTTCTGCTTGGGATCTTGACGAATAAACTCCTTTTTGGCGGTAAGCTTTGGCCTGGTATCCATCATCCAAAGGGGCAAGCGGATAAGGGAATCCTTCCACTCAGGGAAGACGATAGGTGACAATGGCTCAAGATATGGTACACCAAAAGAACGGAGGGATGAGAGATGAATTAGAATCGCTGACAGACCCATAATCACCCCGAAGAGGCCGAGACTGCCGGCAAGGAAGAGTATAGGAAAGCGCAGCAGGTGAACATTGATGGCCATACTGTAAATCGGACTGATAAATGATGCCATACTGGTAGCAGCAACGACTATTACCAAGGCCGAGGATACGAGACCTGCCCTAACTGCTGCTTCACCCAAGATTAGAGCCCCTACGATGCTAATAGCCGGTCCAATGACCTTGGGTAGCCGAATACCTGCCTCTCTTAGAAACTCGAAGCTAAGCTCAAGAAACAGAGCCTCGATTACCGCGACAAAGGGAACCCCTTCCCTTTGAGCTGCAATACTAAGGATAAGTGGGGTCGGTAGCATCTCCTGATGGAAGGTTGTAATAGCCACATAAATGGATGGTGAGATGAGAGAGACGAAGAAGGCCACAATGCGGAGCAGACGCATAAAAGTACCGGTAAAGTATCGTTCATAGTAATCCTCAGAGGCAACGAAAAAGCTAGTGAAGGTTGCTGGAACCACTAAAGCAAAGGGGGTGCCATCAGTGATAATGGCAACTTTTCCCTCCAATAATGCGGCGGCCACCTTGTCTGGCCTTTCTGTCCTAAGTATGGTAGGGAAAGGTGAATAGGGTGCATCTTCTATATACTCTTCTATATACCCACTCTCCAAGATAGAGTCGACCTCGATGGAGCGAATACGACGGCGAACCTCTTCTACTACCCCATCATCGGCAATACCCTTGATATGAGCGATGGTGATAGTCGTCTTGGTGATGGCGCCTACCTGCATTTCCTCTACCCAAAGCAAGGGTGACACTATCATGCGCCTGAGCATACTGGTATTGACCCGACTATTCTCCACAAAACCCTGGCGAGGGCCTCGAACTGTTGCTTCGGTACCAGGTTCCGCAACATCCCGCTCTGCCCATCCCTTTACTTCACAAGCCAGCCCCCGAGACACTCCCTCGACAAACAAAACAGCAAATCCCCTACCGATATATTCTAAGGCTTTCTCCAAGCTGTCAGTTTCCTTTACTGTACTGATGTGGATTAGCTGTTGCTTTAGTAATGCATAAGCTACTTTCCGCCGAGGAGGCTCCTTGGATATGTGTTCCGATGCATAGAGCGTTCCTTCCAAGATAGGTCTAATCACACCATTGGTCAAAGAGACCACATCCACCATACCATCTAGATGGGCAACTAGGATTTGTACCCGTGGATTGGCTCCAAGGTTAACATACCGCAAAGTCAGGTCGGAACTATTGCCAAAGGCCCCCCTGATTTTCTCCTCCGTATCTTTTAGATCACCGGTGAGCACCTCAGATTCTACATAGTCCTGTAGCTCACTAAAGCTAGCATCACTGAGATCTTTCCACCGCTTCCGATCTCGTCTACCCCGAAGCCGACGCCATAACCTACCTATCACCAGAACCACCGAGCCTTCTTATCGATTCTGCCAGTAGATTGCCCCCAAATGGCAGGTAATATTTATCCAAATTGGGATTTTGTCCATCATCTACCGCCAGATAAGAAGACCTGAGGTAAT
>JAAYSL010000096.1 GCA_012518315.1 Bacillota bacterium
ATGATAGTTGCTATCCCCTTTTGTTTGAGCTGTTTTATGACCTCGAGAAGCGTAGCCACCTTACTCACTGAAATATTCGCCGTAGGCTCATCCATTATAATAAGTCGTGGACTGAAACAAAGGGCTCTGGCTATCGCCACCATTTGTCGCTGACCACCAGAAAGATCCGCTACTGGTCTATTCGGTGACGGTATGTCAGTATCTAGATCCGCAAGAACATCCAAAGACGTCTTCAGCATCTTGTCACGGTTCAAGAAAAAGCCATTTTCCGTAAACCTCGTAGGTTCACGGCCCAAAGTCACGTTCTCGGCAACAGTCAAGTGGGGTGCTAGTGCAAAGTCTTGGTACACCATTTCAACCCCGAGACGCCGGGCCTCTGCCGGATCACCACTGGGCAACTGCTCCCCGCCGATGGTGACCTCTCCTTCATCTCGAGTGTATAATCCCGCTAGGATTTTCATTAGCGTTGATTTCCCTGCTGCATTATCACCGACCAAGCCCACAACCTCAGCTTCATCGATACTAAAATTGACGCCTCTAATTACATGCATAGCTCCGAACCGTTTCTGGATCCCCTTCATCTCTATCAATGCTGCCACGCGATATCACCACCATTCAGTTTGTCTCAGGCGGGGACCGAAGAACCGGTCCCCGGCTTACTACTCCAGTTTGCCTTACTTTGTAATCAATGCAACGGGTGCGTCGATGGTCTTGGGCACTGGTCTCTTCTCAACTGCTTTCATAGCCTGCTCAATAGCGAGCCATCCCATTTCATACGGATACTGTGCAACAGTCCCTGTCAATTGACCTTTCTCGATCGCCTCTAGAGCCTCGGGGATGGCGTCGGTGCCAATAACTGCAACTTTGCCTTCCAGCCCTGCTGCCCTCACCGCTTCGAGAGCACCAAGAGCCATAGTGTCATTGGCACAGTAAATCCCGACCAGATCAGGGTGAGCTTCAAGAACGTTGGTGGCAACGTTCAGCGCTTGGACGCGGTCCCAGTTTGCTGGTTGCCTAGACACCAACTGAAACGAAGGGGCTTTAGCAATGGTCTCCTCAAAGCCATCACCACGGCGAATTCCGCCAGTGCCTGGCAACCCATCGATGGCCAGCACTTTCCCGCCCTTGAGATTATCGATCATCCAATCAGCTGCAACGATACCAGGCTCATAGGGATTTGCTCTTACTAAAGAGGTAATATATCCGCCAGCTGCACGCAGCTCATCTGGATCAGGCTGTTCATCTACTGCTACCACTGGAACACCCAATCGATTAGCTTCCACAATTCCAGGTATTAGATTAAGAGTTGTCATAGGGGATATGCAAACTGCGTCGTAATCCTTAGCCAAGAATGTCTCCAAAACTGCAAGCTGTTCAACTACATTAGCTTCAGTAGGAACGGATCCTACTTCGATTTGGATTCCGTACCTGTTTGCAGCGTCTGTATAACCGTCCACCATCTCTTGCCAAAATTCGTTGGCAAGGGTTTTTACAACTACACCAATCTTGACTGAGGATGAAGCACCTGCAAACCCTGTTACTCCCAAAAGTGCTACCGAAATGAGAAGTGCAATTGCAACCATTTTCTTGGTCATTCGAACGTCCCCTCCTAGTCATTTCGTCATTCTTGATAGATTGGTAACACATGCGTTCAAGATCCCTGGTGTTCCTTGGCCTATACTGGTCTCACCGCCTTTCTTTACCCTTTAGTTACAATGATAGGATAAAACAGAACAGATGTCAAATGGTTTTTTAACATCTTACGCACATAATGTGTGCTATATGAACATCTAGTGATTGTTTTTCGCTCAACACAGATGATAATACCATGCGTGACGCAGACATAAGGAGAGTCCCCACCCTAGACGGTGCGGACTCGCGGATACTGACTACTCCCTTAAGGTTGTTATCCAAGATTCAGTAACCCAAGAAGCATAGTAGTAAAACCCAGACTGGCAGTCTCCACATAAGAATAGACTCTACAACAGCAAACAAAGCCGTTGTCAATGGCCATTTGAGAATACCCATTTTTGGCCATGAAAAATCCCCACGTAAAGAGTGACAGATCCCCGGAAAGAGCATTCTGTCAGCTCTTGCCTCCCACATGC
>JAAYSL010000097.1 GCA_012518315.1 Bacillota bacterium
GAGCCCTTTGTTTCAGTCCACGACTTATTATAATGGATGAGCCTACGGCGAATATTTCAGTGAGTAAGGTGGCTACGCTTCTCGAGGTCATAAAACAGCTCAAACAAAAGGGGATAGCAACTATCATGATCAGTCACCGACTCAGTGACATCTTTGAAGTGGCGGATCGTGTAGTTGTCCTGCGTCATGGTGAAGTGCGGGCTGAGCGCAAGATTAGTGAGACAAACTCTCGGGAGGTTGCCGATTTGATGATGGGCGTAACAGCATGAACTACGCTTGTCAATCTGGAGTAGGGGTGTGATCCATGGGAGCAGTTGGTAAGTCAACTCGTATTGCCCACATCAGGCGGTGTCTCGAGACTAACGGACGGGTAGATTGTGCAGACTTAGCTACTCATTTTGGTGTCTCTGAAATGACGATTCGTCGGGATCTAGCCCAATTGGAAAAAGAGGGAGCTGCCATTCGTGTTCACGGAGGAGCGATTTTTCCTGTTGGAACTGGCTCGGAGCTTTCCTTCAGCACCAAGATGAGAGTACGGATGGAGGAAAAGCGCCGCATAGGATTAGCTGCCTCCAAGATGGTTGTGGACGGAGACACTATAATTCTGGATTCCGGTACTACCACTCTTTGCCTTGCAGAACACGTCAAGAGGCGGCGAGGTCTTACCGTTATTACTAACGGGCTAGCTATTGCCAATGAGCTGCTCGAACGCCATGGCATCGAGGTTATGATGCCGGGAGGAATTATCCGCTCATTTTCTCATAGCCTTGTCGGGCCAGAGACAGAGCGGGCGCTACAGCGTCTAAACGCCGACAAGCTGTTTCTGGGAGTAGAGGGCCTAGACCCAGTCAGGGGATTGACGGTTCAAGATCCTCTTGATGCCAAGGTTAAAGAAGCTATGATACACGCAGCCCGGGAAATCGTTGTCGTCGCTGATAGTTCCAAAATCAACATAGTCAAAATGGTGCTGGTGGCACCAATGGATGTAGTCTCCACGGTGATAACCGATGGTGAAGCACCAGACGAATTCATTGAAGCTCTAGAGCATGAGGGGATAAAAGTGGTGATAGCCTAAACGCAAAGTAGGCTTCTGGAGGGTAATGAACGATGAGACAAGAACCGGCACTGCTTGTGATTGATATCGGTGGCACCAACACCATATGTGAAACCTATGATCTTGGCGGACGCGAACTAACTAGTGAGACTGACAGTACCGCTCGGGTGTTCAGTCAAGAGGTGGAAGGTTTCGTCCATCACGTTAAGGGTATTATTCAGTCTCACATGGTAAGGTATCCCCATACAATCATAGCCTCTATCGTTGTTGGAGTACCCGGTATAGTTTCCACTGATGGGAGCAAGGTTATATCCTGCCCTAACTTGCAGATACTCGATGGAGTCTCTTTGGGTGAAGAGCTGTACGCTGCCACAGGAGTATGTACCCATGTATATAAGGATAGTGAACTAGCGGCAATTGCTGAACAGCAGATGGGCGCGGCGCGAGGATTCACTAGTGCGGCATGTGTTGTAATCGGTACAGGTATCGGCTGTGGGTTGGTGCTAAATGACCGCATCTGGAGAGGAGAGCATAGTCTTGCCGGAGAGTTAGGACATACCACGATTATCCCACATGGTCGAATATGTACCTGTGGGAGACGAGGTTGTCTTGAAATGTACTGTTCAGGCAAGGCATTTGGGCGTCAAGCCATTGAGCTTGGTATTGTTGCCATAGATCAACAGAGAAAAGATGACCCAAATCTTGCCCGTCTAGTCTTTGACGCGGCGAAGAGAGGGGACAGTGCTGCAGTAGAGGTTATTACTAATGGTTTTACTTTGCTCGGTATAGCCTTGGCCAATTTGGTCAATGTGTTGAACCCTGGGATAATCGTCCTGGGTGGGGGTGTGATGTCCGGAGGCTCAGTGTTTTGGCCGGTAATCGAAGAGTCCTATAGGGAGTCAGTCCGAAGCTCCGCTGTATCCGTTCCGGCGATTGTCGAATCGCAACTGCAGGCCAAACCAGTTACAAAGGGAGCATGGGTTGAAGCAAAGAGAATAGTGGGAGGATGCTAAATTGAAGAACCTAAAGGTACCATTGGCAATTGAAAACTATATCGATAATCTGCACAAGCGAGTGACGGAAGCTCCTCTTGGTCGGTATTTAAAGGACATGGCCGGTGCTTACCAAGATGCAGAATCGGTCTTGGTGGAGGATAACCCGCTGGTGTATAGGTTTTGGACTTTTGAGCCATTCCCAGGTGGAGAGGGAGAGCTGGCCTTTGGCATGACTGATCTCTATCCTGGTCTTGTAGGGCAGGAGTATTTTATGACTGCCGGTCATTTCCACCGTGGTAGCGGTGGTGAGATATATGTAGGTGTTGCCGGGGAGGGTCTTCTTCTATTGCTTACTCGTGACGGCGAGCTCGAGACCCGTACAGTTGTAAAGGACACTTTGGTGTACATTCCCAGCGGCTGGGCACATCGCATGGTTAATATCGGGGATGAGACCCTAAGATTCACAGCATTCTGGCCCACTGGCATAGAACACGATTACGCTTCCATTAGACGAGATGGATTCGGGTATAGAGTGCTAAAAACCGAGGACGGCCCAAAGGTGGTCAAATGTAAGTAAATGCAAATACGGGAGGGTCTTTGATGGAAGTAAACCAGCTGCGACTAGCAATCAGGGAGCACGTGGCAAAAAACAAGGACCGTTACGTCGATTTCCTGAGAAATCTAATCAGGTTTGATAGCTCGGTAATTGATCAAGGGCTTGGAGGAAACGAGGGTCCAGTACAAGCTTGGTTGGCTGAGCACCTAGAGTCTATGGGTTGCGAAGTTCATGTGTTTGAACCCGACAACTCCAAAATGCAGGGTCATCGAAGCTTCAACCCGCGGCACAATTACGAAGGACGTCCGAATGTAGTAGCGTACTGGAACGGAACAAATGGAGATAAACACCGAAGTCTAGTGCTCAATGGGCACATCGATACAATGCCTATGGGGGAAGAGTCGGCTTGGAGTGTGCATCCCCTTGATGGAGTGATCAGGGACGGGTATATCATCGGACGTGGTGCCGTAGATATGAAAGGCGGTCTAGCAACGGCAGTCATGGCTATGGCTGTGCTGCAAGAGATAGGCGTACCGCTTAAGGGTGACGTGATCCTGCAGAGTGTCGTGGACGAAGAAGGCGGAGGCAATGGCACGTTGGCAGCTTGTATCGAGGGTTACCTGGGAGACGGTGCAGTAATACTTGAGGCGACCGATTTTCAGATCTGTCGGGCTAGCAGAGGGGCTTGGCAGTTTGGAGTGAGGGTTCCAGGCAAGGCTACTCACTCGAGTATGAAGGCAGAGGGAAGTAATGCCATAGATAACGCCTATGAAATAATCAAGGTGCTGTATGAACTAGAGCGGAAATGGCTGCTTACAAAGCATCACTCCGTAATGAGCAAGCAGACGGTGGTCATCGGTTCGATTAACGGCGGGTTTGGCCCCTCGGCGATACCCGATATGTGCGAGATACAGGGTGTCATTGAGTATCTGCCAGCGCACATGTCATCTGGTGAGGAGATTCTAGCCAGTGGTTTTGAGGTGCAACGTGAGGTAGAAGAGGCGGTAGCTATCGCGTGCCAAGGTCACCCATTTCTCAAGGACCATCCAGTACAGATCGAATGGCTGCAGGATTGCCCTCCCTTCTATACTGCGGCACAGGAGCCATTGGTACAGCTGGCCGCTGAGACGTCTGAGGGGATATTTGGGCAGGCAAGGGTTGGAGGATTCATGGGAGGATGCGATGGGCGGCACTTTCAGTACAATCGCGTTCCGGTTGTTGTTTGGGGGCCTGGTGATCCTGTCCTAGCCCACGCTGCTGATGAACGAATGAAAATCGAAGACTATCTAAAGGCGATAGAATTCCTAGCTGAGTTTATCGTTGCATGGACCGAAAAGCGAAAGGAGTGTGCCGGAAATGGAGAGCGTCAAGAATAAAGTGCAGATAAGAGACAATCCATGGTCAGGTCTAGTTAACGGCTTTCTGACTATGCCGGGACGAGATGCAATGATAGGGCTTCTCATCCTCTTTGCGGTCTTCTCCTTACTGAGTCCGCACTTTTTATCAGTACGTAATATTATTAATATCCTTTTGCAGGGCTCGATAAATGCTATTGTCTCATTTGGGATGATATTCGTGATCATCAGTGGTGGAATTGATCTTTCGCTGGGGTCGATTGTGGGGCTGACAGGCATAGTTCTCGGTCTGACTCTTACCGCTGGAATGCCCATTCTCCTGGCAGTTGCAATCACAATGGTCGTGGGAGCCATTTGCGGATTGATAAACGGATTGTTCATAACCCGTTTCAAACTAACGCCGTTCATCGTTACCCTTGGTTCTCAGGGCATCTTTCGAGGCGTTGCTTACCTGCTCAATAATGGAAAACCGGTTTTTGGCATGCCTCACAGATTCATTCAAAGCATTGCTGGTACTCAGTGGGGAATTCCCCGGCCAGTATTGATCATGTTTGCTGGAGCAGTAGTATGCCATGTTTTGCTTACGCAAACGAAACTCGGACAGTACGCCAGGGCGATAGGCAGCAATGAGCAAGCAGCGAAGGTGTGCGGAATAAACGTCAACCGCTATTTAATTTGGGTATATACTGCGGCAGGGTTGCTGGCTACTGTGTCATCCTTGGTGGTAGTCGCTCGACTTCGGGCAGCAGAACCCATTGCGGGCATGTCCTATGAACTAGAGGCGGTAGCAGCGGTCGTCTTAGGAGGCGCTAGCCTATCTGGCGGTGTTGGCTCGGTAATGGGCGCTCTAATAGGTGCGATACTAATTAGCACTCTAAAGAACGGTTTGAACATCTTGGGTGTCCAAGCGTATTATCAGCAGATTTTGATTGGCTTTGTGTTAGTAGCCGCAGTGATCTTGGATCAAGCCAGGCGAAAGCAGGCATAGAACAGCAAGATTCTAAGGGAACAATCGGATTGAATTA
The DNA here is from genome assembly GCA_012518315.1 of Bacillota bacterium. Lineage (GTDB taxonomy): Bacteria > Bacillota > Limnochordia > DTU087 > DTU087 > JAAYSL01. Next base: position 4,986 of record JAAYSL010000097.1, read on the forward strand.
GGACACGAAGCAGTGCATGGGCTCTGCATACTACTACCGAGGATGAGGGGAGGAGTAATGTTGTCTTGTTACCAATATAAGAATCTTGAACCTATCATAGATGCAGAAGTCGACAAGATCGCCGAATGGATAATACAGAAAAGACGAGAGGTGCATGCTCATCCTGAGCTTGCCCATGAAGAGGCTAACACCTCGAAATTGGTAGCGGAAGCACTACGGGAAGCTGGATGGGAAGTACACGAAAGCTTAGCCGGATTTGGCCTGTTGGGAACTCTTAAAGGTGAGCTTGATTCCAGTGAAGTACCGTCAACCAAGTGTGTTGCCTTTCGAGCAGACATGGATGCTCTTCCCATTAATGAACTCACTGGGGCTGCATATGCATCCACGATACCTGGAAAGATGCATGCTTGCGGTCATGATAACCACATAGCAATGGCTCTTGGAATAGCAAGAGTGATGGCTAAACTGAGGAAAAAATGGAGCGGTACCATAAAACTGGTCTTTGAGCCCGCGGAAGAGACTGGAGAAGGCGCTGATATGATGATTGATGCAGGCGTGCTGGATTCTCCAAGAGTGGATGTAATGATCACTTTGGCGATCAGTCCGGGCACTGAAGAAGGGCACTTCAGATTGATCGAGGGTACATCTATGCCAAGAGTAGACAGGTTTCGGATTGAAGTGGAGGGAGAGGCATCTCACGGAGGTGAACCACATCACGGGATAGACGCGGTCTTGTTAGGATGTGAGCTCACTGTTGCACTCCAGAGGGTAGCAAGTCGAGAGATTCCTGCATCAGATCCTGTCATACTCAACATCATCCACATTGAAGGGGGGCAGCTAGATGGTACGATACCATCAACGGCTTCTCTTACGGGCATGCTAAGATCCTTCTCAGGGGCATCTAGGGATAAGGCTTTTCAGTCCATTGATAAGATTGTCCAAGGAATAGCAGCTAGTTATGGTGGCAGGGCTTCTATATTCATCGAGCCGGAGTCCGAATATCCCATGGGATACCATGATCCGGCGGTGACCAGACTTGTCGCCGAAGCAGCAATTGATGTGGTGGGACCGGATCGAGTATCAATAGAGAATCGCCCAGACTGGGGTGGAGATTCCTTTGCACGATATACGCAGCTAGTGCCAGGCACCTTCGTATTTTTCGGAGTGCGTAATGAGGCTCAGGGCAAGACATATCCTGTGCATCATCCGAAATTCGATGTTGATGATTCAGTGCTGCCGATAGCGGTGAAAGTGGGTTGTAGAGCTGCCTTACGGGCTCTGGTGTGATGTCTCTAAAGAAAAATCGCTTGTAAGCGTGTCTTGTCGTGGCTCGCGCTAAGTGGTAGCCTTCTACCAAATGCAAGCAACATAAGCATTGGATGTGTTTTGGAAAAGTCCCTCCCAGGCCTCAAGGTTTGGTGAGGGGCTTCGTGTTTGGAGGTGGCTTTTCCGGAGGTTGGCAGTAAAGAGTGCATAGCATCTCCTGGATACTTAATGTAATAGAAGGGTTCTAGCAAGTTCTCTTTGGCTGTGTCAATAATGCTATTAGCTGTTCGCCACCATTGGGTCGAAGCTACAGGAACAAAAGGAACAAACGACAATCCGTGATCTTGCCGCTCAGAGACCCCTTACGAAAATCGCTCGATGATAATGTTACAAAGTAGGCGTATTTCGACAAGCACTTGGCAAAAGAAAGTCCCTTAAGCTCCGGTAGCTCAGCTTGGAAGGCATCTGCCGTCAAGTAGAACAATCCCTCTAGCTTTCCTCTCTTGATAAACCCAGGTATGTAAAGCTGCATCATGTACAGAAGCATAGCTAGACGACCTCTGTTCCGCTCATTTTCATGAGGTACAATGCTCTTCAGGCTGCATCCGAAGCGTCCTGTCATGGGTACTTCTGCAAAGCTCGATCCTGAGACTGGCTACCGCAGGCAATCGGGATTTTTGTGAAAGCTCTCCAGTGTGATCAGTATACACCCGGTGCAATTTTTGTCAACGAGGAACAATTGTGGATAAGTGCAATAAGGAGCAAAGGGCAGGTAAAGGTGAATCAATAAAAAGATACGCAAAGGAGAATACCACAGACGCGTCGGAAAGGCTCTTTTTTAGGAGGACCTAACCAAGTTGCATTGCGGAAATGTGCGTGGTTCGAGGGCCAGCCATTAGTTCTGCAATACAAAGGAAAGACTGTATTGGAGTGGAATTCCGTGATCTGATTGATACTACGGGAGGTGTTGTTATGGATGAGCGGCAGGACAGTATTCTTAAACAGTTACAGGATTACGGACTCAAGGCACGGCTGACATCGCTGGAGCGTGTTGGCTGCATGGGGGACGACCGACATACCTTGCACCTCAGACAGCTGGACAGACAAGGCGATGATGCCTGAATGTGCCGGGTGCAGTGCGTGTATTGAGGCATGTCCCACCCGCTCCATTAGCGCTACGAGGTCCGTGATTGATGCTTCCAGATGCCTCACCCACTTCAACGAGAGGGAGGATAGCTTCCCACTTTGGATTGAACCCCACTGGCATCATGCTATCATAGGGTGTATGAGATGCCAGCTCATTTGCCCTCAGAACGAAAGCTATGTAGATAGGGTGGAGCATGAGGTCACGTTTGATGCAGCGGAGACTTCCATGCTCCTTGAAGGAAAGGCGTTATCTGAACTACCAGATCCTTTACGCGAGAAGCTAAATCAGCTTAGTTTGGTCGACTGGTATTCGGTTCTTTCCCGGAATCTCTCTAGCTTGCTTGGTGGACGGTGTGGTGAGTTCTAGGGATCCAGACTAGCTAGCGATAGGGGGCCGGCATAGGATCACGGTGGTAGTGATTGAATGTGTGGCAAAAATATTTTACATAAGGGTTGCATAAACGTAGAGAATATGTCAAAATGATAATACAAAGGAGGGATGGTTTTGGACATGGCTCAGACTATCGGGGGACGTATTGACGAGTTGCGTCATGCGCGGGATCTTTCGGTTGCAGACGTGGCTGAACTCATCGGCGTCACTAGACAGACTATGAGCAACTACATTGCTGGGCGGCAGGTAATTAGCAGTAGC
>JAAYSL010000098.1 GCA_012518315.1 Bacillota bacterium
AGAGAGGTGGTCCTGAACAGGAAGTGGCTGAGGCTCGTTAGGATCTATATATCATTTTCGTCTATAGCTAGAAGCCCCCGGGCTTGCAAGGCTTGGCGAGCTCCCTCCAGGTCTTCTTGTATTGAATACTCAACTGTATGCAGGTGCACACCGTTGGTAAGTGAGGAAAGCAAAGTGGCTTCCTCATTGGCGAGCTCCTCTAGGAAACGTCTGACATCTTGTCTGGAGCTCATCATCAGGCATCCCCGCAGCTCCCCATAGAGGGGGTGCTCCACTATCACATCCATTACTTTCAGCCCATGATCCACCATGATATTGAGCTCATGTTCAGTATCCTGCGGTTGGTGCTTGACGGCCAAGACCGCTTGGTTCGTATTCTCCCCGTGGGGGCGAAGGTATCCTTGGGGGGTGGCTATTATGTTATAGCCCTTAGCCCTTAGGATGGCCACATCCTGGACGATTACCTGACGGCTGACACCTAGCTCCTTGGCTAAGCCTGAGCCGCTTACCGGGGTTGCTGCCCCAGCTAGTACCTGGAGTATCTTTTCCCGGCGCTCTTCACTCATAGATTCATCACCTCAACAACCTACATCTAGCATGCGTTGAATGGCCACCCGGGCCCATTTTGCGATCTCGGGTTTAACCCTTACCTGGTTTCTGATTTCACCCTTGACGAGCCCCTCCAGACACCAAAGGAGCTTCCAAGGAGCAGTTTTCATCATATCAGGGCATGGCCCTACTTCCTCATTTAGTGAGACTATCGTCTTATCCGGATGATGCTGGGCTAGCCTTTTCACAAGGTTGGTCTCTGTACCTATACCCCAAGCAGAGCCTGGTGAAGAGTCCTGTATATGTTTGATTATAGTTTCGGTGGAACCACTAACATCAGCCTCCGTGATTGTACTGTGGGGACATTCTGGATGTACCATTACTCCAATACCAGAATGCCTCTGCCTTAGCTGCTTGGCGTTATCTGCCGTGAATTGCTCGTGTATAGGGCAATAGCCGTTCCAAAGGATCAATTTTGGGTTAGCGGATCCTAGTAACTGATGCCGGTTACGATCCCAGATTGCCATCTCGTCGAGTTTGATGCCGACTCGTGCTCCGGTATTGCGGCCCAAGTGTTCATCGGGTAAGAAAAGGACTCTCTTACCCTGATCCAAAACCCATCGAAAAGCCTTTTCAGCACTGGAGGAGGTACAGGTTAGGCCGCCAGTCTCTCCACAGAAGGCCTTTACATCCGCCGATGAATTAACATAAGTGACGGGAATGAACTGCTGGTTAAAGCGACTCTCGATCATGCTCCAACACTCTCTGACTTGGTGGCCGGAGGCCATATCGGCCATCATGCAGCCGGCTTGGGGATCTGGCAGGACAACAGCTTGATTAGGGGAAGTGACTATGTCGGCTGTTTCTGCCATGAATCGGACTCCTAGAAACACTATATACTGAGCCGTTCGGTTCTGAACTGCCTGCCGTGCCAAAAGAATGGAGTCGCCTCTCAGGTCGGCATACTGAATCGCCTTTTCCTGTTGGTAATGGTGACCGAGAATCAGGAGCCTGGCACCAAGCTGCTGACGAATTGCCTGAATACGGGAACTGAGCGTGTCCTCCTCCAAATCCTGCTGGGATGAAGAGGTCCAAGGGTCTTGCATCTTTGAATGTAGGGCCATATTGATTCTCCTTAATCTACTCTTATGTCCAAGCTTATATCTAGGGGAGGAGCTGAATGCGTAATCCAACCCAGGGAAATCACATCAACGCCGGTAGCGGCTACTGTGGCCACTTGAGTTGGAGTTATGCCTCCAGAAGCTTCAACCATGGCTTTTCCCGCGACTAGGGCCACAGCCTCTTTCATTCCCGCTGGCTCCATATTATCCAGCATGATTACATCAGCACCAGCTGCTAGTGCTTCCTTGACCTCATCAAGTGTTTCGACTTCCACCTCTACTTTCACCATATGCCCGATCTCTGCCCTCACCAGCTGTATGGCCTTTGTTACACTGCCGGCTATTTGGATATGGTTGTCCTTAATAAGGACAGCATCATCAAGGCCAAAACGATGGTTCTTGCCGCCTCCCATACGCACCGCATACTTCTCCAGTATCCGAAGACCTGGTGTTGTCTTACGGGTATCGGTAATCATCGCTCCAAAGGGGGTTGCTGCTTCTACTGCTATGTATGTGGCAGTAGCGATACCGGATAACCGCTGCATGAAATTCAAAGCTACTCGCTCACCACTTAGGATGCTACGGGCATCACCGGTGATGGATGCTATAATATCACCCTTTTCAACTCTCTTACCATCGTGGAGAAGTGGCTGAAACTTAATAGCTGGGTCTAGCAAATGAAAGACTCTCTGGGCGATCTCTACTCCGACCAGGATTCCAGGGGACTTGCTGACAAAATCCGCTGTCGCCAGTACGGGTAAGGGTGTGATGGCCTTACTGGTGATGTCGCCTCTACATATGTCTTCTTCTAGGGCTTGCCGCAGAATTCTCTCTATTAACATATGGGCACCTCGTTTATTCTTATAGAAACTCCTCGATCCCAACTGTCTATGGCTTGAGCATAGAGCTTAACCCGCCTTCCTATCGTCCTTCCCTTCATGTGCTGTCTACTTCATTATCTGTCTATACACCTGTCTTGTCAACGGAAGTACCCGCAAGTTACGCTTGATTTCCGCCAAAGATCCGGGTATAATGAGAGACACAAGCGGATGTGGCCTAGTGGTATGGCATCGGCTTCCCAAGCCGAGGATCGCGGGTTCGAATCCCGTCATCCGCTCCATTTTATTGGCCGGCGTAGCTCAATCGGCAGAGCGACGCATTCGTAATGCGTAGGTTAGCGGTTCAATTCCGCTCGCCGGCTCCATGGGACTCCGTAACCTAGGTGCAGTACAGGTACGGAGTTTTGTGCTCTCTAGGTTGACTAGAACTCGTTTCGTTGGCTTTTCCCCGAGAAAGGTGAGATTCGGCACTCCCAAGACGCCAGCCTGTCCGAGAGAGGGATATGTCACTGGTGGTTGGGAGCTGCAACAATGGTAAATCGCTACGAAACAATCAAACAGCCCCGCCGGAACTAGCCGCGGGGCTTTCTGTGGTGGTCGCATCTGGACTCGAACCAGAGGCCTCTACGATGTGAGCGTAGCGCTCTAACCGACTGAGCTATGCGACCGAATCGAATTTGTGTCCCTATTATATCGCGATTTGAGGGCTGTGTAAAGAGGGATTTGCTGATCCTCTGTTGAGAGCATCAGCAATGATCTCTTACATAGTGCTGCTATTCCTCACATGTACATCCATCTGTGTAAAGGGGATCTCGATACCAGCTTGGTCGAATTCGATTTTTACCTTCTCCAATAGATCAAAATTTACCGACCAATAGTTGGTACGATCCACCCAGACGCGGACGAAGTAGACCAATCCGTTAGGTCCGTGCTCTCCTATGACAATTTGAGGTCTTGGGTCTGCCAATACCAATGGATGGCTTTGGACGATTCGGGTAAGCAACTCCTTGACTCGGCCTATGTCATCACTATAGCTAGTAGTGAAAGTCAGACTCAAGCGTCTGGTGGGATTGGTTGAATAGTTGATGGCACTACTGTTGGACAGCTGTGCATTGGGAATAATGACTCGGCGATTATCCGGGGTGCGAAGATAGGTGTGAAAGATTTGAATCTGCTCAATGGTTCCTGAATAGCCTGCTGCCTCTATAAAATCTCCAACCTTGAAGGGCCTAAGTGCCATGATCAACACCCCACCAGCAAGGTTAGCTAAGCTGCCCTGTAGTGCCAGGCCTACAGCCAATCCGGCGGAGGCCAAGAGTGCGATTACGGAAGCCATTTCAATACCCAGCATAGAGGCGATCACGATGGTGAGGATTATATACATGCTTAGGCGAATAGCTGGGATCAGAAATGTGTGTAAAGACTCGTCAAAGTGATGCCTATCCATTGAGGCACCTATGACATTGATCAGGTATTGAATAAGACGCTTTCCTACTACAAAAACAACGAGCGACCAAAGCAGCTTCCAACCAGAAGCAAGAACTATAGCATAGATACCTTGGAGCCCACTTCCGTTTAGGCTCATATCGTCATCCCTTTCAAAACGACATTATATAGCTTTGTGAAAAGCAACTATCCGCTGGCACACCTCCTTAAGGGTAAGATACGGCTTAACTTCTTTGAGAACTGCTCAATACCTGCTCAGCCCCACCAATGGCCATAAATTACCAATATTGCCGGTGCATACCCTCGATGTAGACAACACATATTAGAAGCAGAGGTCGGTAATGTCTTTCGGCCCTGATTCGAAACTCCAAGTAGTTCGAGCCACTATACCCGCATACGCCTTTCTGTCGGTAAGTGGCAGACTCGCCCAGAGTCTATCAGTCCCAAAGACCCCTTGCCGACCTTTTAGTTTTGGATCTGCTGCTGTTATGAGGCTAGGCAATGGATATATGGAGGTAAGCTTGTCTTGGGTATAGGTACAGCCATCGGAAGAACCTTGACTTTCTATGCAGTTTTGCTACTACTGCTTCGGATTATGGGTAAGCGGGAGATCGCTGCACTTTCTCCTTTTGACTTAGTAGTAACTATCATGATCGCCGAGCTGGCTGCCCTACCCATGGAGAATCCCGATATCACGTTGCTGGATGCTCTAGTACCCATCTTAACTTTGACATTAGCGGAGATTGTCGTTTCTTATGTTACTTTGAAAAGCGAGACAGTGCGACTCTTGCTTACTGGTACTCCAAGCATTATAATTCGGGGTGGGGAAATCATCGAGAGTGAGATGCGGCGGGTACGGTATAATCTTAGTGATCTTATGCTACAGCTCCGTCTTAAGGGCGTGAGCAATATTGCCGATGTAGAAGTGGCGATTTTGGAAACCAATGGTGAGCTAAGTGTGATTCCCAAATCCCAGCGCAGGCCATTGGTGCCCGCAGATCTCGATGTCAAAACAGATTACGAGGGTTTACCATTAGTCCTTGTAGTTGATGGTGTAGTAAACAAGTCTAATCTCAGACAGGCGAGCTTGGATGACCAGTGGCTAACTGCCCGTTTGCAGGAACGGGGCATAGAGTCTGTCGAAGAGGTATTACTGGCAAGCTTGGACACGGTGGGTAGACTGTTTGTCCAGAGGAAAAACCGACCTAGGAGGAAAGAACGTGCGGACATACTATGATGTGGTCATTATCGGTGCCGGCCCGGCCGGCATTTTTGCTGCCATGGAACTGATCCGCCAAAGATCCGATTTCTCGATTCTACTTGTGGATAAAGGCAGGACTTTAGCCACAAGGGTCTGTCCCGCCCGGGAGACAAGTATTTGCTGTTCCTGTGATCCCTGCGCTATTACCAGTGGCTTTTCCGGTGGAGGGGCTTTTAGTGATGGAAAGCTCAGTTTAGCACCCAGTGTCGGAGGTAGGCTTACCGATTATCTTCCAGAGGAAATGGTACAAGGGCTCATTGACTATGTTGATGGTATCTATCGGGAGTTTGGGGCACCAGAGATAGTCCATGGGCTCAATGAGCGGGCAGTGGAAGACACGATGTATGAGGCTTCGAAGTATAACATACAGCTAATACCTTGCCCTGTAAGGCATCTAGGGACCGATGAGTCGCTGTCAGTCCTTGAAGGCATGTATGAGTACCTTACGGCACAACCCGACTTCGAGTTTACCGAGTTGACTACAGTACTGGAGGTCATGGTAGAAGGCGGGAAAGCGACAGGAGTGCGACTACAGCGCAAGGGAGAAGACCCCATCGAAGTGAGGGCCCAGTACGTGATCACCGCTCCTGGCAGGGTTGGTGCCGGATGGTTGCTAGCTGAAAGCCGCCGACTGGGACTCAAGACTGAAAATAACGAAGTAGATATCGGTGTAAGGGTTGAGGTGCCCAATGCCATCATAGATCATTTGACCAAGGATTTGTATGAAGCAAAACTAGTCTATTACTCAGACACATTTGATAACCGAGTCCGCACCTTTTGTATGAATCCTGGGGGAGTGGTGTCAGAGGAGCGCTACGAAGGGGATTTGGCTGTAGTCAACGGCCATAGCTACAGTGATCCTGATTTGAGAACCCGCAATACTAACTTCGCTTTGCTGGTATCTACCAGTTTTACCGAGCCTTTTAGGGAGCCAATCGCCTATGGAAAGTATATAGCCCGCTTAGCGAACATGCTAACTGGGGGTGGGGTAATGGTGCAGCGTCTCGGAGATCTCTTGAAAGGCCGACGCACTGATGGGGATCGGCTGAAGAAGTCTACCACTATCCCAACTTTAGCTAGTGCCGTGCCAGGTGATCTTAGCTATGCGTTGCCCCATCGGTATTTGATGTCCATTGTTGAGACGTTAAGGGCCCTAGAGAACATTATTCCGGGGATTTACTCCCGCAACACGCTGCTGTATGGGGTAGAGGTTAAGTTCTATTCAGCTAAGATAGATGTAGAGCCAAGTATGGAGACTGAGATAAAACATCTTTATGCTATCGGCGATGGCGCTGGTATTACTCGGGGTCTAGTTCAAGCCTCCGCCAGTGGTGTAATTGTAGCACGGGATATCCTGGGAGTACCCTTGCCCACTGGAGAGCGGAGAATACTTATCTAGTCACCTGGATACGGCAATTTCACCACAGGCTATTGAAATGACCGCGGCCTTCTGCTATAATTACAAAGTAGTCTATAGCCTATGCGCCTATAGCTCAGCGGATGAGAGCACCGGCCTCCGGAGCCGGGAGCGCAGGTTCGAGTCCTGCTAGGCGCACCATAGTAGAGCCATCGGTCTTGCCGGTGGCTTTTTGGCATCGTTGCAATTAGTAAAGATTTTATTAGGCTGGGCAGGCATGCATGGTCCGTAGTCAGGTGTAATAGTCTATAAAAGAAGTGTTTTGGGGTTTGGGACTCCATAAAGCAAGGGTGGGAGTGGTATGGAAATTGGCAATCCTTAACTGGCTTCGCCACCTAACCGGTGTGCTCAACCCGACAAATCTTTTTATAGTGGCAATCATCGAGTCGATCTTTTTTCCAATTCCCCCCGATACTATATTATTACCTTTGGTTTTGCTTGAACCCCGAAAAGGGCTGTTTTTCGCCGGTCTCACTACAATAGGCTCCCTGATAGGTGCTATCATCGGGTATCTCCTGGGTCGCTGGGGCGGCAGACCCCTAATAGAGAAGCTTGCCTCTCAGGACAAACTAGATAAGGTAGCCATTTTATACCGGCGCTACGAGTTTTGGGCTATTGGTATCGCTGGATTTACACCCATTCCATACAAAGTCTTCACCATCTCAGCGGGTGCATTTGAGCTAAAGCTAGGATCGTTCGTACTTGCCTCCATCATCAGTCGAGGTGCCCGATTCTTTTTGGAGGCTGGTCTGGTAATGCTTTATGGTCAGGAGGTCATAGGCTTCATTGACCGATACTTCAACCTCTTAACTGTAATGCTAGTAGGGGTTGTGGTTCTTATCTGGCTAAGCTGGTATGGGTGGCAATACTGGAATGGAAAAAGGCGGGAGGAATAGCTGCTTAACCGACGAAGACTTATTTGAGCGAGTGTCACCTCTTTGCCCATCTGAAGTCAAGGAAGGCCAAAGTGGAAGTGAGTAGGCAAAAAACGATAGGAGGTCAATGTATGCAGATCGGTGTCTTTGCAGTTTTGTTTGGACAGCTGCCTTTTTCAGAGGCATTGGACAAGATCAAAAGCTATGGTCTAAATGCAGTCGAAATTGGATGTGGCGGATATCCCGGTAATGCTCATTGCGATCCAGCGGCACTACTCGCCGATGAACGCAAGCTAAAGGATTGGAAAAAGGCTCTAGATGAGCGGGGCATGATGATCAGTTGCCTAAGCGTCCACGGTAATCCCCTTCATCCCCAGAAAGAGATTG
>JAAYSL010000099.1 GCA_012518315.1 Bacillota bacterium
AAGATCGCTGCAATAAACCGACCCTTAGCGAGCGGGAGAAGGTGAAAGCCCCGCGGGTTGGGTGTGGTGAGTGGGCCCCGGAGTCGCAAGCCGAACAGCGCACTATATGTGCGTCTAGCTTAGTAGGCTCCGCCGGAAGCCCCCGTTAGCAGGCAGGGGTATCGCCTTAACATAGATTAGGGCCGTACCTTGGGTAAGTGGGATAGATGTATGTCTATCCAATTAGGGTGGCACCACGAGATCAAAGCTCGTCCCTTCGGGGGCGGGCTTTTTGTTTTAGGCAAAATGCCGGAGAACCCCGTGCAACCCGATGCGTAGCCCTCTAGCCCTGACCTAACGGCCAGGAGGTAAGGAGCGACGCCAAACCTTTCCTCCAACTTGACCAGCCAACAAAAGGAGGTCATTTCCATGTTAAGCAATCCTAGAGGCAAAGTTAAAGTGATGTGTGTTGTACTTTCGCTAGTGGTTACACTGCTGGCAGCAACAACGGTGCTTGGCAGTGGGAACAAACTGCCCCCCATTAAGATCGGAGCGGCAGGGCCTTACACAGGTGATGTTTCGAAAATTGGCCTTGATGGCCTTAATGCCATCAAAATGGCTGTGGAAGAAGCCAACGGGGCCGGTGGCATCCATGGGCGCATGATCGAAATAGTCGAAGCAGATGACGGTGCAGACCCATCGAAGGCAATTTTGGTCGCAGAGAAGCTTGCCATGGATAAGGCAGTAATTGGTGTAGTTGGACCGATGAATAGTGCTACTGCCCAGGCAGCACTCCCTACTTACCAGCGGGCAGGTCTTGCCATCATTAGTCAATCAGCGACCTATCCAAGCTTAACTGAAATGGGGTACAAAGTGATGCACCGCATCTGCCCCAGGGATGATGCCCAAGGGCCTGCTTCTGCCCGCTTTATCACGGAGACCCTGAAGGCCAAGACAGTATACATCATTGATGACAAGACAACTTATGGTCAAGGACTCTCAGACCAGGTAGAACCAGCCCTGAAGGCCGCCGGTGTACAGGTCTTGCGGGGGCAAATCGCCATTGAAGATCGGGACTTCTCCCCCATTCTGACTCGGGTTAGAGCATCAGAACCAGACCTTGTTTACCTCGGCCTTGCCAATCCTGCACAAGCAGCTAGTCTGATTAAACAAGCCGCTGGCCTCGGACTCAAACCTATCTTCATGGGAGGAGATGGGCTTAAGGAAAAGGATCAATTGATCACTGGGGCCGCTGGCCTGGCAGAGGGGATGTATGTCACATCAATAGGCAAGGATATCCAGGAAATCCCCGAAGCCCAGGAGTTTATCAAGAAATTCGAGACACGATATGGCGCCATGAGTGTGTTTGGCGGCCAGTCATATGAGGCAGCCAATATCCTCATCGATGCCGCCAGGCGGGCAGCCTCTGATCCAATGAAGCTAAACCGAGCCAATGTACTGGCGGCACTAGGTGAAACCAAGGACTATGAAGGAATCTTGGGATTTCCCATAGGTCTTGATGCCAAAGGTGATGTTGTGGGAGCTAGCATATTTGTTTACCAAGTGCAAGATGGCGAATTTGTGCAAGTAGACGAAGTCCCAGCCATAGTATTAGGCAAATAGACACGGTCTATCTCGGGGCCAATTGAGGTGATTGGAATGGAACAGCTAATTGCTCAAATCCCACAGCAAATAGTCAATGGCCTTACACTGGGAAGTGTATACGCCCTTTTGGCCCTTGGTTATTCCATGGTATATGGTGTCTTAAAAATGCTTAACTTCGCCCATGGAGATGTCTTCATGGTGGGCGCTTTTGCAGGCTGGGCAGTTCTAGCGCTATTTGAGCGCAGTGGACAGATAACCATGCCTGCCCTGGTACTGCTTACTATGGCCCTTGGGGCGGTTATCGTAACTGCAATCCTTGGAGCAGTCATTGAACGCTTTGCTTATCGGCCCCTTCGGGGTGGGTCTCGCCTGGTTACACTAATCTCAGCCCTGGGTGTTTCCATCATACTACAAAACGCGGCAATGCTCCTTACCTCTGGTAGAGCCAAGACATTTGCCACAGAACTGCTTATCCCCCAGGATCTGGTAATTCAAATCGCCGGAGCCACCATCTCAGCAACACGCCTGGCAATGCTGGGCATATCAATGCTGACCATGGTGAGCCTTGATGCCATTGTACTCAAGACGAAATTCGGCCGAGCCATGCGGGCAACCAGTCAAGATCCAGAGGCAGCGGAATACATGGGGGTCAATACATCCCGGGTAATAGCAGGCACCTTCATCCTCGGTTCTGCCCTGGCGGGGCTCGCGGGAGTAATGATCGGTCTTTATTATACACAGGTAGATTATATGATCGGATTCTCTGCCGGCATGAAAGCCTTCACCGCAGCTGTCCTTGGTGGAATAGGTAGCTTCCATGGGGCGGTGGTAGGTGGGATTTTGCTAGGACTGGTAGAAAGCTTTGGGGTGCTTATCGCTCCCCCAGTTTACAAAGACGCCATCGTTTTTGCTGTACTCATCTTTACCCTTATCCTGCGGCCCTATGGGCTGTATGGTAAGCCCCGGCAATCTCGAGCATAAGGCTTAGCGTTTGGTGGTAACGAGCCTAGCCTTACTCGTCTTAGAGTCCTGGCAAGTAAGCCACAGTGAGAGAGAAGAAAGGCGGCATAGCCCATGGCTAGTGACTATCCAGAAACATTGAAGAATGCCTCTAGTGGTAAACAGAGCCAACATGAAAACAGACTGGAAAACCCATCTGCAGAGGAGATATCCAGTAGCACTTCCCCTGGCACTTCACCACTGGCGAGCCTCTTGGCACGCTTAGGGCTACGATTAGGTTTGCATCCTGATATCCCTATACCTCTTGTAAGGCGTCTTGTGTTTCTAGGCTATGCCCTGCTCCTACCCATCCCCTTGTTTACTGGCAACTACTACCTAATGCGGGTCGGAGGCACTATTGGCGTTTACCTGATCCTGGCAACAGGTCTTTCCATTGCCGCGGGGCAAGCAGGATTACTTGATCTAGGATATGCAGGGTTCTATGGGATTGGAGCATATGTCTACGCGCTATTGGCATCTCCTCAGTTTGGAGTACACCTACCCTTTCTCGTTGCGGCGACAGCATCGGTAGCAGCTGCAGTGCTGGCCGCTTTAGCGGTAAGTCTACCGACACTTCGCCTACATGGTGACTACCTTGCCATGGTCACACTGGGATTTGGCCAGATCGTGAAAATACTACTCAACAACATGGATCGACCGATTAATATTACCAATGGCCCTAATGGTATAGTCGCTGTTGACCCACCCCGGATCTTTGGTCTTAGCTTTGCTTCCATGGAATCACAATATGTGTTCATCTGGATCTTTGCCATAGGGGTAATCATCGGTGTATCACGTCTTGCTGGTTCTAGAGTTGGTCGGGCTTGGAATGCTCTGCGGGAGAACGAGACGGCTGCGGCCTGTATGGGGGTAGATGTCAAGCGCTATCGGATATCTGCCTTTGTTGGGGCGGCCGGGATTGCGGGACTAGCCGGTGCGCTATTTGCCTCCTGGCAAGGGGCGGTTTTTCCTCAGAATTTCACAATGAACGAGACTATCGCACTCTATTGCATGATTGTACTAGGTGGTGCCCGCAGCATACCTGGGATCATGCTAGGAGTATTACTACTTCAGGTTCTGCCCGAAGTGCTTCGGGCCTATAGTGTTTATCGGATGCTAATCTACGGCTTTGCCCTGGCTTTACTGGCTATCTTCCGACCCCAGGGCCTTGTCCACACTGGTGAGCGCCTCATCGGGATTGATCCTGGTAAGGCGTCAAGTAGAAAGGTTGCCCCAACAGGACCTGACCCTACCGACAAGGCAGTTTTCCCGGGATGCAGCCCATCGCCTAATTTCGAAAGGGTTCGCGATGCGGGGTTCTCGGATGCCAATGCAACCGGAGCTAAGGCTGCAATTAGTCTGGACCCTCTTGATGACAACGATAGCAAAGCCACTTCAGCTGAGATCCCAGTGCTCCAGGTCCAGGGGCTAAGCTGCAGCTTCGGCGGGCTAGCCGCCCTATCCCATGTGAGTTTCGCCGCCCATCATGGTGAGGTGCTAGGTATCATCGGGCCCAACGGTGCCGGCAAGACCACTCTCTTCAATCTGATTACAGGCCTTGTCCAGCCCACTGCCGGTGAGATCAGACTAAATGGCCATTCCATCAATGGCAAGGCACCCCATGAAGTAGCCTCTCTTGGGGCGGCTCGCACTTTCCAAAACATTAGGCTTTATGAAACCCAAAGTGTCCTGGAAAACGTCCTGGCCGGGTGCCACTTGCGCCACGCTACCCACCTGCCAGAGATACTCCTTAGGACAAAGCCATTCCTCTCCAAAGAAGCAGAGGCCATTGGCTATGTGAGAAACATCCTCTCTGATATGAAGTGTGGCCTTGCCCAGCGGGAACGAGACATGGTAGCAGCGCTCTCTTACCCAGACAAGCGTCGCGTAGAGATGGCTCGGGCCCTGGCTACCGGAGCCAGACTAATTCTTCTAGATGAGCCAGCCGCGGGTATGACAACAGAAGAGATTACGGCAATGGCTGACGAGATCACCACTCTCCAAAGCCGTGGCTACACTGTCATTATCATCGAACACCATATGGATTTGATCTCTGCGGTATGTGACCGGGTAATCGTACTAGATCACGGCGAAAAAATAGCTGAAGGTACCTGTAGCCAGGTCGCAGAAGACCCCCAGGTCATCCGGGCTTACTTCGGTAGTTCCATGGAATCCAGCGAAAGACTAGGCCAATCCCGTAGCGGGCTTGACAGAATATCCGCTCCTACCTCGACTTTGGAGAGCGCGGCAAGCCTACTGGTCGGATCAACTATAACCGATAGGCATTCGCCCAGTAGCATTAGTCGTGTCTCTAACAAACAGGAATCTCAACTTGGTACAGAAACACCCCAGCCCTTACTTCAGCTGGTGAATATACACGCCGCCTATGGATCAGCCAAGGTTCTGCAAGGAATCAATCTCCATGTCCACCCAGGTGAAGCGGTGGCTCTGCTTGGCGTAAATGCGGCAGGTAAAAGTACAGCACTAAAGACGATTACTGGTAGACTGCGTCCTACCCAAGGAGAAATCCTTTTTATGGGAAAGCGAATCGATGGAATCCCTACTAACGAGATTGTGCGAATGGGTATGGGAGTTGTGCCAGAGGGGCGCCGCATCTTTCCGGAGCTTAGCGTGATGGAGAACCTCGATCTATCCGCTGACTCCCTTGTCCACCGAGATGAGGCTAGTCGTGGTATCCAGTGGGCCCTTGAGCTATTCCCTGTCCTTGCCGACCGGAGAAGCCAGATAGCTGGAACCCTCTCTGGCGGCGAACAGCAGATGCTTGCCATTGCCCGGGCACTAGTTACGTCACCACGTCTTATTTGTATGGATGAACCATCCATGGGATTGGCTCCCATCATGGTAGAGAGGGTAATGAGCGCCATCGCCAGAATCAACCAGACCGACACTGCCGTCTTACTCGTCGAGCAAAACGCTAAAGCAGCGCTGGCAATCGCTGATCGAGCCTACTTTCTCAAAGACGGCAAGATAGAGACATCCACCACAGCCGATCAGATCATTGCCCAGGATCTGCGGCTAGCTTAATGGTATCTGCCTCTTTCCATTTGCCATTTCGAAACCTGATGCCGAAAATAATCATGAGCAAGACTGCATGGGTAAGAGGACCTACCCAGGCCCCCCATACACCAAACCCAAGCACAAAGGCCCCGATATAGGTGGCAGGAATAAAGATAAGGCATGCAGATGCCAGGGTAGTAAAACCTGTAAAGCGGGTCTGACCTGCCCCATTGAGAATCCCGCAGAACACGATCCGGATGACATCGGTAAGCTGGTAGACCGCGACAATCCTGAGGATTTTCCGGCTTAGCACACTTACCTGAAGATCACTTGTGAAGGGCATAACGAATAGTCCTGGAAAGAGCCAATAACATAGCCCCAATGTACCCATGAGTAGAACGCCAACACGCAGGCCTGCACTACCGTACTTTTCAGCCTTCTCCGCACTTCCCTCCCCCAAAGAACGCCCCACCAATGAGCTAGTCGCCATGCCAATGGCAAAAGAGGGCATAAAGGCAATATCATTGAGCTGATTTGCCACCTGACTTGCAGCCAACTCAATCGTTCCTAGCCTGGCAAGGAATGTCATGAAGATGCCAAAGGCACCTAAATCTACCGAATCAGCCAATCCCATTGGAAAACCCAGTTTGAGCATGGCCTTGATCTGGCTCCAACTGGGAATGTGAAAATCCCGGGCAAGGCCCAGCTCTTTTCCGTAAAGCCTAAATACAAAAAATAAAAAGAGGGTCACTTGCACTACCTGTGAAACTACAGTTCCCCAGGCTGCACCAGCCAGCTCCATGCGGGGAAAGCCAAGCTTTCCGAAGACCAATATATAATTGGCGACCATGTTGACAGCCACAGTTATCCAGCTCACTAACATGGGGACTTTTGAGTTGCCTATCCCAAGAAGAAAACCCACCATGGCCTTAGAGATCAGGCTAAAGGGGATCTCATATGCTCGGATAGAAATATATCTCAAGGCAAGAACCCTCACGGCTGCTTGGGGTTTGGTAATCCTAAAAAAGACAGCAAAAAACCCTGGCATCGCCAGGCTAAAGGGTGCAAGGAGCAAGGCTAAGACAATGTATTGCTGGAAAGCCTGCCTGATCCTCCTAGTATCCCCGGCCCCATAGGCTTGGGAGACGACCACCATCACTGAGCCCACCGTCCCCCGCAGTAAGACACTAGCAGCTAGGAAGAGTGCACTGGCAACCCCCACTGCCCCAAGTTCAGTAGGACCTACCCTCCCCATGAAGATGGTGTCTAACGCCCCTAACAGGGTATAAGCAAGATTGGAAAAGATCAACGGCCCAGCTAGCTGCAACAACTGCCGGGAATGCGATAGGTCTGTTCTTCCTCTTTCCGACACTGAACCACTCCAGTCAAGGTACTGTTTCTAGAGCATATGTCCTCATTCTAACAGACCTTAGCTAAGTGGGTCAAAGCCTCTTGCCTTTGATCTTTGTCGAGGGAGGGAGCGCCTGTCCAGCAGACACAAGAGCAAAGTAGGGCCACTGCCAGGTTGCCCTTCTCCCTCTCTAGCTAGAGGGGAAAGAACAATCAACCTCTGCCTGTATTGCACCTTCTATATTGCACCTTTTAGAAGTTTGCTCCTTACCTCAGGGTCAAACTTCTCGATGGCGTAGCGCAGCATTGTCCTAGGCATGTCCCTATAGTGCTTCTCGAGAAACTCATACTCTACGGTATAGTCACGCTCCCCGATCTCCCGCAGCATCCAACCGACAGCTTTATGAATGAGGTCGTGATCGTGCTCCAATAGCAAAGTGGCGATCTTGAGGGCATCTTTGAAATCGTTCTGCTTGATGAAATGAAAAGTCGCAATCATAGCAATACGTTGTGACCAAAGGTCCCCCGACTCAGCTAACTCATAGAGCAGGCTCCGATCTCCATGAAAAAGATAAGCCCCTAGAATCTTGTCGGCAGAGGCATCTACTAAATCCCAATTATTTACATAAGCACTATTACGCAGATAGAGTTCGACTATCTCTTGCCTGTCCTCGGAGGTTTTTGCCTTCTCAAACTTATGGGTCAAGATAATTAGAGACGTAAACCGGTATTCATGTATGGGATCCTTTAGCAGCTGTTCAACCGCGGCCAGCGGCATTTCTCTGTAGTATTTTCTAGCTACCTTTCTCTGATCAGGTACTCTTACCCCGATAAAATGATCACCTTCCCCATAGCCACCGGGAAAGGCCTGAAAATACCGCATCGAGGTTTTGGCTCTTTCCTCATCCGTAAACTTTGCCAATTCATCCCTAACCTGCTGCACCCAGTTCATTTTCTATCCATCACCCACCTAATTTACTCACATTATGGCCCGGGGGCCGATTTCCATTACGAGCGGTCAAGCAGTGTCAACTTTCGTCCTAGATGCGAAAACCCCTTTCAAATGCCAGGCCCACCTTACTAGACACTATACCATAGACAGGTATCCGTCAGATCGGATTCAATGGTCAACGACCACACCACTCCAAACTGCTACCCCGGCCATCCTATCCAAAAGCAAGGGCCAGCTTGTGCTGGCCCCTTCCTTATCGAAACTCCTGTTTCCGTACGCCCTACTTTCAGCCTACTCTACCTCACCGGCTCAAGCTCACCATTGAGAAGGAAAATCGCCGTAGTGTTATCTGCGTAAGGGTTGTTGCCCCAGGCCGGGTGGTGAGTTCCACACCCCGGTCTTCCGTGACATGACCTTTGATCACGTCTGCATAAACCCAGGTCATCCCAGGAAATACTTAGCCATGGAGGTGATATTAGGTGGCAATACAGCTAACCCAAAAGGAAAGGATGCTCCTGCAGGATCAGCTCCGTCATGAGCAGGCCTGCATCGAGAAATA
Source organism: Bacillota bacterium (assembly GCA_012518315.1). Classification (GTDB taxonomy): domain Bacteria; phylum Bacillota; class Limnochordia; order DTU087; family DTU087; genus JAAYSL01. The sequence continues at coordinate 8,463 of JAAYSL010000099.1, forward strand.
TGGCAGCTACGCCAAGCAGGTTCAAGATGTACAGCTTCGCCAGTTGTTTACTCAGCACCAGCAACACGAGCAGCAACACTATGACACCATTAACCAATTCCTACAGGGTAAAATGCCCAATATGGCGGCAGGAGGCCAAAGTCAGTCCGCGCAACTATCCCCACACAGCGTGACTGGGGTGGCAACTAACCAAAGAGATGATTTCATGTGCCATGATCTGCTAATGACGGAGAAGTACGTATCCGGCACCTACGATACTGCTGTCTTTGAAAGTGTCAACCCACAGCTAAGACAGGCTCTCCAGCATATTCAGAAAGAAGAGCAGC
>JAAYSL010000100.1 GCA_012518315.1 Bacillota bacterium
CGCTGCAGGAAGATAAAGACCAGCATGACCGGGATCATCGTGATAATCGACCCGGAGGTGATCATCTCCCAGCTAGTGCGGTAGCGGGATAGATAGAAATTGGTTAACCCCACTTGCAGGGTCTGGATGCTCTCCTTGGAGTTAAAGATCAGTGCTACCAAAAACTCATTCCATGTATGCATGAAGCTATATACCAAGACTGTAGCAAGACCCGGTAGGGCCAAAGGCAAATAGATCCTAGTGAATACCTTTAGCTCTGTACACCCGTCGAGCAGTGCACTTTCCCTTAAGGATAGAGGCAACGATGAGAAGGTATTGCGCATCATGAAGACACAAAACGGCAATTGAAAAGTTGAATAAACCAGCACTAGGCCCCAATAGGTATCCAATAGGCCTAGGTTGCGCATCAATCCGTATAAGGGAATCAGCAATGATTGCACAGGTACCATCATGATAGCCAAAAGTGCGATAAAGATCAGGTTAATCCCCCGGAACCTCAAGTTAGCAAAGGCATAGCCCGCTAGGGAACTTGCAATTAGCACCAGGGAAATCGTGAACACCGTGACTAAAAGGCTGTTCAAGGCATACTGCAGAAATAGCCCATCATTCACCGTAAGCACAGTCTTATAGTGTTCCAAGGTCACACTACGTGGGATCAGCTGAGGTGGATAGGTAAGGATCTGATCCGTTGGCTTGATGGAGGTGACGAGTGTCCATACAAAAGGACCTAGGAACAAGATACTCAAGATGACATTCAACACGTAATACAAGATTTTCCCTAGATGTCGCATGGGCACCCCTCTATTCTCTATAGTCTGCATTCATGAACCGGGTCTGGATAACACTAAGAATGATCAAGATTATCAAAAGAGCAATAGACATGGCCGAACCATAACCTAGGTTGAAGTACTCAAATCCAGTCCGGAAAATGTACATCACAATAGTAAGTGTAGTGTTGGCAGGGCCACCTTGGGTCATTACATAGAAATGATCAAAGGCGAGAAAAGACCCAATCAAAGATACCATCAAGGCCAAAGCAAAAGTGGGCCGTAAGAGAGGAAATATGATGTATGAGAACCTATTCCAGCCATTGGCCCCATCTATAGCCGCCGCCTCATATACATGCTGAGGTATGCCCTGTAGGCCTGCCAACAGCACCATCATGGAAAACCCAGCTGTCTTCCAGACGATCATCAAAGATACGGAGAACCTCGCCATCCAGGTAGAACCTAGCCACGAGATTCTCGTCCTAATTAATCCGAGACTCATGAGAAGATAGTTCAATATGCCATATAGCTCATTATACATCCAGAGCCACACTAGACTCGCCACAACAAAAGAGATGGCGACCGGAGTAAAGTAGACGGCTCGAAAGAAAGTCGTCCCCTTTAGCTTGCGATTCAGTAATACTGCAAGCCCCAAGGCCGTACCGAATATACCCGGAGTAACAATCAATGTGTAGACTACTGTGTTATTCATGGCCTGCCAGAAAACCGGGTCTTCCATCAAGCGACGATAGTTAGCTAACCCCAACCACTTGCTTGTTCCAAGGACCGCCCATTTGTGCAAGGACATGTTGATCACCCCGAGTAGGGGATAAAAGAAAAACAGGGCAGCCAAAATCACCGCCGGTGCTAGGAACAAAAAGGCCATGTAGTTCTTCCGAAAGGATCTACCAAGGGCTTTTAAGTGACCCATCCCCACCCTCCTCTTGGCTTAGGCAGCCAGGTATTCCCCGGCTGCCTCTATTTGCTATGTCTAGTCTGCCAGAACCCGCCGCATCTCTTTGGCAGCTTCCTTATAAGCTTCCTCAGGAGTGACAGTTCCCATCATGGCCTTCTGCATACCGGCCAGCATGGGAGCATATAGCTCATTATACTTTGTGGAGAAGGGAGCCCTCGCCACCTTCAGGATATCGGCAAAGACTTTGTAAATGGGTTCTGCATCGAAGTACTTGTTGTCATATAGGTCAGAGCGAACTGGCAGTGCACCATTCTTCGCCCAGATTTCCACCTGCACGTCGGGAGATAAGGAGAACTCCACAAACTCCCACGCCAAATCAGGAGCCTTAGTATCCCTAGAAATGGCGATCAGGTTGCCACCGGAGAAGGAGTAGTGCTGTCCACCCTTCGCCTTCGGTGTATACGTAATCCCATACTCTAGGTCAGGAGCATCCTGCTTAAAGGTCATGACGTTGAAGTTGCCACTTAGCATCATTGCCGTCTTATTGGTAATGAAAGAATTATATACATCGGCATATTGCCAAGTCGCAGCATTCTTCGGGGCAATCTTATGCTCGTGGATGAGACTGGTCCAGAAATCTAGGGCCTCGATGGCCTCCGGTCGATCGATCATGACCTCACTGCCATCTTCGCTGAGTAACCTTCCACCATTGGACCAGATTATCGGTAAGAAGCCGAACATCTGCCAACCGGCGGAAGCACCAATAATGGCAAAACCATACTGATCGATATTGCCATCATTATCGAAGTCTTTGGTAAGTTTCGTACCATATTCAATCAGGTCATCCCAAGTAACTGGTGGCTTTTCTGGATCTAAGCCAGATTCTCTGAACAAGGGCTTGTGCCACACTAATCCGGAAAGATCTACTGTAAAGGGAATGCCATAGTAGCGACCTTCCCATGCACCAAGTTCCAGCATCCCTTGTGGCAGGGCATCCCGAAACTCCAGAGCATTGATTCGGTCTGTGAGATCCATGAACGCTCCAATGGAGTTGAAATAGGGGTTAAGAATAATATCTAGGCTAATCACATCAGGAGCATTCCCCGCCGCCAAAGCTGCTAGAAACTTCTGTGTCTGCTGCTCATAGGGTACGAGCTGAAACTCAACTCGCTCTTTTCTTCCTTCAGCCTCTAGCTTGGCATTGAACAACTTAACGATATCCTCGGTCTCTTTCTCCCGATCCCAGATGACTATGTCGCTTGCTAAGACTAATCCAGAAAACACGCTGAGCAATAGACAGATCGCGAACAATGATACTAGTTTCTTTATGTAATTGCCCCCTCTACATGATTGTGGAATCGTTTGCCTTCGGCCGACTAATTCTCGCGCTTAGCCCCCACCCCTCTCCGCCTAGGGCCTTAATTCCCCTAGTCTACAACAATATAGAAACCGCACTATGTTCTTCCCGAAAAAGACGCAAAATCCTGCGACCTATCCCTCTCTCGATGGAAAACTACCCTGTCAACAATTGGCACGAGTTGCCAAAACAATCATTTTTGCAGGACTCTGCGAGGATTCTCCGAAAATGCCACGTATCACCAGGCGGAAGGAGGCATTCAGTTGATCCCTCCCTAGAGAGCAACTTCGTATTCCCCGCCCGCTAGGGGAAAGCCCTATCGATAGAATACATGCAACACATCAAAGGAATGAAGATGCAAGGATATGGAGGTCATCTGAAGCATGAGTATTTCTCGTCGACGGAAATGGCTATACCTACTTATCGAACTGACTTTTCTACTGATCAGCGTTGCTGAACCCTTGGAAATCCAGCCCGCAAGAGCGGCTTCGTTATACACCGATATCTCGCTGGGCTATTACAACCGGTTCTTCAATGGGATGAATACCGAGAATTTTCAACGGTATCATGTGCTAAAAGCCGGGTATGAGACAGATACCTTCGACATCAATTTCAACTTCAACATGTTTGAAGATGTTAACGGGCCACTAGCAGATCATGATATCACGCCATATACCCTTGAGACCACTTGGCAGGCTACAGACCAAGATGAGGTAGAGGCTAACCTTTTGTACTTAATCGATGTCTATAGTAAAGACGATTCCTTTGTGGAAGCAATTGTGGAGTCTAAGTATAAACATATGTGGTCTCAAGATAACTGGGGATTTTGCTTAAGCCCCATCCTGCGGCTAGGCAAAGATGAGACATGGTCATTCAAGCCATCCCTGGGAGCCGGGGTCTTCTACCATACTCCCAAGGCAGCGTGGAGCCTGGAGCTTAATGGGCTAGATATCAAAGACTACGCCATTTTTGGCCGAGGCACCAATGTGCTCACTGCCAAGGTCAAATGGCCTACCTGGAATGGTACCGCAATGAGTATCGGCTTAAACGCCCTACTGGGAAGCCCAACTCCTTCTTCTCTACCACACTGTCTAGATGAACACCAAGAGGCTATATGGGTGGATATTCGAGTATTCTTTGACCACCTGGCGGTTTTTCATTTGTAAGACGTCCCGCAAGGCCCATAAGCTAAAGCGATTCTCAAGAAGGCGGATTACGCACTGAAGGAACCCCAAATAAAGAGGTTCCTTCCCTATTTCAAGATCACAATTATCTCTACCGGCAAGAAACACTAGGAATCCCGTAGAATCTTGCTAAGCACATCCTCTGTTACCTCTCCCTGGGAGTAGCCTATGTTCTTGGTTCGTATGGCTTTGGCCGAGTACTCCTTAATCTCATCCTCTGCCAATGCCACCATGGGGCCAAGTAGATCCTTCATCAAGGTGGCCAGTTCATCGGCATTGGCCAACCCCAGCCAGCCTAATACATTGCTGACTTGCTCGGGTGCATGTTTCGCTGTATACCTCAGATACTCACCCATCAAAACACCATTGGCTCGTCCATGGGGCAAATCATGATAATAGGTCAAAGAATAGCCTAGAGAATGAACTAGTGTAGTGCCGGTATGGGAGATGGTGATGCCTCCCAGTGTCGATGCCACTAAGAGCCGATCCCGATCCTCGGGGCGAAACTCACCTTTCCGTAGAGCCGGAATGCACTTCGCCCACAACCTCATCCCCTGCTCAGAGAAGATGTCACTGGTACCTGTAGCCCGGCGGGAAAGATAGCCTTCGACTAAGTGTGATAGAGCATCTACTGCCGTGTCTCTGGTAATAGGAACAGGTAGGTTCTCTGTATAACGCCAGTCGAGAAAGGCGATCTTGGGAAATAGCTCTGGTACCGAAAAGGATCTTTTGGTCTCTGCCTCCGGAACAGTCAGAATTGAATACGGGGTAACTTCACTGCCTGTCCCCGCGGTCGTCGGTATAGCGACAATCGGCAAAGGGGTGTGGTCAAATTTGTTGGAGTATAGCTCATCTGGGTCTATCTGGTTGGTGGCTAGTGTAGCGATGGCTTTAGCGGCATCTAGGGGAGAGCCACCACCAATGGCCAAGATGAAATCCGGTTTGTACCTGCGGGCTACCTCCCCTCCAGCTGCTACATTCTCCAATGACGGGTTATTCTCCACCCTATCGAAATGCTCATAGCCAATGCCTTGGGACTTGAGAGCCTCCTCGGCATCGTCTAGAGCCCCACTAAGTCTGGCCGAGTTCTTCCCTGTAACCAAGAGACACTTCTTACCAAACTGCCTAAGCTGCTCGGCCTGAGCGACCAATTCTTTTTCTCCGTGGACTACTTTTGTTGGCATAAAGAAACTATAGCTTTGCATAACCATACTCCTTTCTCTATTGTGCCAAGGCACCCCAGCTACCAGTAACATTACCTCTCATGTATCAGATCAGCGCGAGTCACCTGGCCCGTAGGCAGCAAAATAAACCCTTGGGCGGCAAAATCTTTATCAAAGGTGAACACTGTGTCTATGTGATGCGCTCGCATAGCGTGAAAACTGAAGCAATCAACAAGGCTAAGCCCACTTCTATTCAGGGCTAAAAGCGTAGCCATAGCCTCGCCATATGATTCAGGTTCAGCCCAGAGCATATGGAGTATAGGGTAGATATCATGGTGAAAGACACGCAGGGCCTCCAACCCAAGTCTTCTCTGCAAGAGGGCACAAACCTCTACTAATACATAGTTGCTGGTGAACAGACTCTTCCCTTGGTCCAGGAGATCATTCCAGGTCTTCTGCGCTTCAAGGTGAAAAAGATCATCGGCATCCATCAGGGCAAATAGTGCCGACGTATCAACATAGACACGCCTCATCGGAAATCCTCTCCAAGATAATCATCGTGTCTAATGGATATATCCCCCACGCCAGAGTGAAATCTACCCACAGCGGCCTTGGCCCTAGTGATTTTTTCCTCATCGCTTACAATCTGCTTGGATTCAAGGTAAGCATCCACACTTCTTCTGATTATCTCTGCCATGGATGTGTTCTCCATTACCGCCAGGCGCTTTAGGGCTTTGACCTGTTTTTCGGTTAACTGCACTTGGGTTCGAACCATCAAAAACACATCCTTTCTTGTGATACTAACAACATGCTTGCTTATATGCTAACTTGTAAGCATGCTGCTGTCAATAGTTGGCAACCAGGGACTATTAGCCTGTGATATCATCATGGTGTGAGGAAAATGTGGCAGATTCCCTGGTGTTATGTAGTGTCTCCAGAGCTGCCCAGTCACTTGCCAGAAAGCATCTCGTGTAGAAAGGATGCAGCTAAGGTGCGGCGAATATCCTTAGGGAATCACCCCATAAAACGCTTTTCCCACGGCAACTAAGGAGGCCATCCTATGCTGTTTATTGGTATCGCCGGAGGCACCGGCTCCGGCAAGACAACCTTGGCAAGAGCCTTATGTGATCGGCTTGGCAAAGACACTTCTGTACTTATACCCCATGACTCCTACTATCGGCATCTACCCGACATCCCTTTTAAGGAGCGCAGCCGTCTAAACTATGATCACCCCGATGCCTTCGAGACGGGTCTTTTAGTGACCCATCTTTGTAATCTCAGAGCAGCCGAGCCCATTGAACTACCTACTTATGATTTCACGACCCACCTTCGAATGGCCCACACAACAACCATCAGTCCCAAGCAAGTGGTCATCGTGGAAGGCATCTTAGTACTAGCAGAATCGGAGCTAAGGGAGCTATTTGATATCAAGGTATATGTAGATACTGATGCCGATGTTAGGGTCCTAAGGCGGATGCTACGGGATATCGCTGAGCGAGGACGCACATTAGAATCTGTCTACCGACAGTATATTGAAACCGTTAAACCTATGCATGATGCCTTTGTTGAACCATCCAAAAGATATGCTGATATCATCATCCCCCGGGGTGGTCAAAACACGGTGGCTCTAAACATACTGTCATCTCGAATCAACCAGTTCCTTGCTGAGGCAGAGGCGGCAGCCGGGCGGGATCCGGATTCTTAAAGACTTTCGGACCCTAGCCTATATAAGTGTGCAACATCTTACGACCCTAATGGCAGCTGTCTAGCTACCTGCCAGCGGCGAAATCGTCCCTCAGTGTGCATTCTAAAAAGGGCCACCTCTTGACAGAGAAACTCTCGTATCGGAGAGTAATCAGCTAGCTCTTCCATATACCGGTTGAACTCCCCAGGTGATAGCCGGGTGGCCAACGTGATATGCGGATGATACGGGCGACCCTTGGCCAAATCACCGATGCCTTCTTGTCTCAAACCCTCTTTGAGCCTCTCATACAGCTCCGTCAGTTCAGAAGATAGGACTACATCTATAAAGATAACGGCTTGTCCGAATCGACCTAAACCCTTAGTCCTTACGGCAAAGGGCAGGCACCCCTGGATGCTACTTGTAACCAGCCTCTCCAGCTCTATCTCAGATCTATTCCAACGAAATGGTGGGATTAATGTGATATGGGGTGCCGTTCGAGGGGCAGCAAAGCGGCGCCGGATGGTCTCCACTTCCTCTGTGAAGTCATCTGGTAGCGTGATTCCAAAAAAGCACTCTATCATTGTCACTGACCTTTCTCTACTCGTCACTAAGCTTTATCTCTCATGGAGAACCGAATTATCTTGTACTTGAAAATCCAGTTCATAGTCACAGGATCGCCATTTCTAGAACAGGGGCATAATCCGGATACTCCTTACCGACCAAGTCTGTCCCTGTTTAATGAAATCTATGGTCATAGTGCCAGAGACCTCAAAGAACTCATCACCCATCAAAACATTAGCATCAAAGGGTGCGGTAAGAAAGGCCGCATCACCGGCAATCTCCAAATCCTGCTCGTCAGATAACCTAGCCCAGAGATCTCCCTTGATAACATCCTCAATGAACTGTTCACGGGTTACAATGGCATCAGAACGATCAAAGACGAATTCATCGTCTAGGGATTCTTATAAGGCCTCCCTGTCACCCCGGGAGACAGCTTTGACCAAGGTGTTCGCCAAAGCTTCTACCTGGTCCTTATCCGAGGGACCACTGAGCTTGTCCCCGTAGAGGGTGTAAACAATGCCTCCTACAACAACAATGACTAATAGAAAAATAGCAACCGTCCTAGACTTCATCATTGCACCCCCTTTCTCCAATCTTGGCATTTCTCTTTTTAAACACCAACACCAAGATCCCTCTTCCTGAAGGGCGACATTTGAGGCAAAAAGCCACCCCTCTCCGGGGCAGCTTTATTGTTCCCAACATATGGACAAGGTTTACCCTATCCTACTTTGCTCTCTCTGGCAGCCTTTTCCTCCACGTCAATGGCATCTGCCACTGCGCCCCAACTGGTGGCATAATCCTGAAGCTTCGCCGAGAACTCATCAACGGTCTCTCCCATATCGATTTCGGTACAGTGAGCACCGGATTCATGCACTATATCCCGAATTGCAGTGGGATTGTCGATGAGAGGACATGGCCGTAGGTGGTTATTATTGAACGGTTGCCGCTTCTGATAAGCCTTAAAGAGAGGCGATTGCAGTGCTTCTGCCAGCGACTTCTCATTGATATTTTCTGTCGCGTAATGAACAAACGCACATGGCTCCACTTCACCGGCGGCATTGATGTGCAGATAGCGTCTACCGCCAGCAATACAGCCACCTGAGACGGCACCATCATTCCAGAAGTCCATAAGGAATATGGGTTTGCGCAAACGTAACTCACTAGTCTTATTATGCATGAAAGCTCGCTGCTGGGGAGTTGCCATCATGTCCAAGTCAGCGTTCGCGCCTACTGGAATATAGGTGAAGTACCAAACGAACCGCACACCCTTGTCGATAAGTAGGTCAATGAACTCTTCTGATGAGACATTGTCTACATTGTCCCTAGTATAGGTGACAGAAGCGCCATACAAACAGCCACCTTCTTTGAGAAGATCCATGGCATGCATAACGCTCTTGAAAACACCTTTACCACGCCGTTGATCGGTAAACTCTTCATCGCCTTCAAGACTTATGGCCATAGTGACATTGCCTACATCCACTACTTCCTCAACGAATTGCTCGTTAATCAAAGTCCCATTGGTGAAGAGGTGGAAAACTTGTTCCGGGTGCCTTCTAGCCAGGGCGAAGATATCCTTTTTCCTTAGTGTCGGCTCTCCACCGGATAGCACAATAAAGTAAACACCCAGCTCTTCTGCTTCAGTTAAGACTCGATCCATCACTTCAAAGGATAGATCATCACCTTTATACTCGCCGGCCCAGCACCCAGTGCATCGCAGATTACAGCGGGAAGTCGGATCCATGAGTACTGCAAAAGGCACTGAGGCACCAAGCTTCTTTGCCATCTCCTGCTGCTTGGGGACACCCAAGAACCCACCATTGACAAAGAAATTGATGGCGATGGTATCCCGAATCTTCGGATGAATATCAGTGAAAGCACTAACCATGAATTCTGGCCATGGGCTGCCAGGCTGCTGTAGCACCCCTCGGACACTTTCAATCATTTGCTTATGATATGGATCTCGGGCAATCTTCTGGGACCAGTCGAGAACTTTGAAAATGTTCTTTTCCGGTGATTTGGAGATATAACCGAGTCCTTGGCGAATCGCAGCTTCACCCAAGTAGGCAATAGCTGTTTTCATCACTACCTCCCCTTCCTAAGCCTCGCCCATGATGGGCTGACGCTGAGTGATCCCTGAGAAAAACAGCTCCTGCAAAGTCATCTCAACATTGCGAAGGGCCTCATCGCTAGACAGGTCTTTCGTATATAACGCAACAAGACTAACCATACCATAGAGTGCAGTGGCCGCTGTCTCAGAATCCAAGGTTCTTAATTCACCTTCTTTGATGCCTTTGTCAATCACCTCCTGTAACATCTTGATATAGCTTGTGCGAATTCTCTGGGCGAGAGCGGAAGGCTGGTCATTGTGCCCCCAAGCTTCCCGAGCAATTAGGCGGCATAGGGGCTGGTGGTCATGAAAATACCTAAGCTGCTCTCGCAAGATGGCCCGCAGTTTGACAACACTCCCCTTTAGCGTCTGTATCTTATTCTCAATATGTTGACCCATGTGAATCAGACCGTCATTGAGTAGATCGGTGAAAACGTCTTCTTTAGTGGGGAAATACGTGTAAAACGTCCCCTTCCCCACTCCCGCCCGTTCGGCGATCTCCTGAACGGTGGTATTAGAGAATCCCTGGGTGGCGAAAATCTCCAGTGCCGCCGCCAGGATGCGTTCCCGTTTGCCACCATCTCTCGTCATACTCATCTTGCCTCCTTATATAGTTATTCACCTGGTTAGGCACTCTATACTAGCTACGTCCTAACCCGTGCCTCTAAGTAGCTCACAGGCACTGAATACGCCAGAACTGACCGGTCAGTTCTGGGTAAGATATACTGCACCACTGCCATTAAATCCTGCCGGACTAACCAATCTTTTTGCCATTGCTTCGTACTCTACATCAGAACAGTGTTTAGCTAGTCTATTTCTCCCAGAGCCTAGTTTTTCCTCCTATATGAGTGATTGCTTCCCATTATTCGGAAACTTTTCGGTCAAAAGCCTTGTATCCCAAGTATTTTCAAGTTATACTATGACTAGATGCTTAATCCAGTAACTACTGGAACGGGGGATCCCATGGGTGAATCTGCCAAAGCAGAGGGGCGACCCGGCCCTAACCGCACAGCTAACCTCGTAAGCTTAGGGGAAAACTGCTCGGGAGGGATCAGCATGGCCAAATGTGTTGACTGTGGTGAACGTATCGCTACCTGGGAGGATTATTGCCCAAAATGCGGCGCACGAAAGCCGGTAACGGGACAAGCAAAAGAAGCGCCAGGAGCGAGTAAAAAGGGAGTAGGCCTTTTTGGTAGACTGCGCAAAACCCCGTAGACATCGGTAGGGACCATATGAGTAAGACAGCCCCGAGGTTCATCCACCAGGTTTGTGGGTGAACCTACAGGGCTGTTTTTTCTCGGTGAACAATACGCTGGATACCTTACTCGGTGGGTTCGCCCTTCCAAAGGCCATGCAAGTTGCAGAAGGCCCGGGCGTATACGTTATCAGATGTGAGGCAAAACTCAGCTTCCGGCAGATCTCCCGGCTTGAGATACTCACGGTACACGATTCCGTCTGCCATCAGCTCAATCCATTCAATGAAATGTACATCTTCCATGGGATGAACAGCACTACCCACTTTCACCTGGTAGCCATTGGCCGTCTTGGTAACGACTGGTACATGCTTCTCCCGAGATGCATCAACAGTATTCTCTTCGTAAAGGATCATGGGTGCACCACAGCAAATCAGGATCCCGGCTCCAGCCCGAACCATTTCCACCATGTTCCCACACTTCTTGCATTCATAGACTTGGTTTAGTTTGGTCACGATATAGCCTCCCCAATCACATTCTCCAGTACCCTCGTATTTATAATCATTACCGTTTTCATGCCAAACTAAACCTACTACTCATTCACACTTGCTGCCTCATTTTCCCTTTCAACCATCTGATCTAGGATTCTTGCGGCCGTAAGCACAACCATCCGACATTTCATTTCTTCGGTTCGGTGTGCTGCCTTCAGAGGTGCACAGTAGATGCTGCCCATTTCCTTGGTATAGGCATCAAATAGCTCCTGTGTCAGCTCTTTGATCCGGCTACTTTCATGGGCTTTTTCCTTGACACATAATCGACC
>JAAYSL010000101.1 GCA_012518315.1 Bacillota bacterium
TATTCAGGCTGTCAATACTGCGATCGACCCAGTGGATAATCTTGATCCTGTGTTCCTTCTCCAGTAATTGAGCAAGCTTATCCTGCCAAACTGCCAAGAAAGCTTTGTCTTCTATGAGCCACGCTAGATCTTCTTGACTCATCAGACATAATTGCTGTCCCTGGGGAAGGGTTAATATGTGGTCCAAAAATCGTAGCACCGCGTCCCTTCTACCATCATTGCCAAGGTAGACCTTGTATGAAGCATCATAGGAATACCGACTGTGACTAGCCAAAGGGCCTAACGTATTGATGGGAAGCGGTGTTTGATCAGTGAGCCACCGACACAGCCAAGCCAGGAGTTCTTCTCCATTCTCCCAATCTACTTCAGTTCCATGTGCCCCGAGAATCTCTCTTAGTGAAGGAGAGCTATCATACGTGGCAAGATACTCAGCTATTCTGAGCAAATGAATCGACCGATGAGACAGCAGTCGATGATTATTTCTCCATTTGCTAACTAGCGAAGGATCGACATGAATGGCGGCCGCCAGTTCCCTACCACTTATGCCCAGGGCGTCCATGAGGAAATCCAGATGTGAATTATAGGCTTCCAATTTCCATCCCCCAACTCGGAATAACCAAAGCATATCAAAACTGGCAATTATTTGTCAATCGCAATCGCTTGACAAATAATTGACCAGTAGGTAGTTAGACCTTCAACCAGCTAGTCATTTCGAGACACTAGGGAGATTCTCCCAAATGACTGAAGCTTGTCCCATTATGAGACCTCGCTCCTTTTGGTTACTGCGAGATCTCTCTTTTGATCTGTCCGTAATTTCCTGCTTCCGTCTAAGCCTTTACACTAACCGCGAAAACATATAAGCATATTGCCCTAGATATAGCTGACAGGTGTGCAAAGTGCCTTCAGGTTCTCTTTTGGTGTTCCTTTGGGGATCTCGCAACCAGCCCCGGCCATAAAAGGGTTGCCTACTTGTTCATAAAGCTCCTGCATCCGACTAGTAATCTTCTCGGGTGTTCCATCTTGAATCTCACTAACAGGGTTAAGGTTACCCACCAAAACCGTGTCCCTACCCATAATCTCCCTGGCATAGCCAAGATCAACCGGCCAGTCCAGGTCCAATATATCTACGTTTAGGCTTTTGATCTGTGGCAGTAAGTGAGTAATATCTCCACAGATATGCAGGCGAACAAGACCACCGGCTTGGTGAACTCTATTCACCAAGTACCGCTGATTGGGAAAGATCAATTCGGAGTATACCTTAGGTGAAACCTGACTGACAATAGCATCACCGATCCCAATAGTATCGGCACCAGCCTTTAGCTGAGCAAGGGCAAATTCGGCACCAACTTCACTACAACGCCCCATGAGTGAATTACAGAACTCGGGATCATCCATCAGATCCATCAAGAACGTCGTAACACCCCTAAGATCAGCCGCTTCGGCGGCAGGTCCCTCCACCCAGCCCAAAATGGAGTATTGGTTTGAGACTCTCTCGGCAAAGGTCTCTACTGCCTTAATCCGATCTAGCATTCGCACGGATACATAGGGATCGGGGGTCTTTAATGTTGACAGATCCTTAGTACCCGCCAAAGGCGGGGCCAGTAACCTCGGCACACCATCCGCAATAAACTCAATTTCCCCACCAAACCCTGCTGTTTCTCGGTAGGGATCTGAGATGGCACTTACCTGGTCATAACCAAAATCCTTTATACACCGCAGATTAGCTTCAACCAAGACCTGATAATCTGCAGCAAAATGGCCATAGTCAGATCCGATGTAATCTGCAGCAAAAGCCATTAAGATGGGCAGCCTCGGGAGAATATCACAGGCTTCTCCATTAACCACTGCCATGTACCTTTCATAGCTATTCATCCATCACGCCTCCTACGGCAAGCCTTCAAAACACCGTTGTTGCCTATGGAGTATTCAACGGCTGGGGTGACGATCCCTTGCCCTATTTGATGAGGAGCATCGATGGAATCGATCACTTACGCCTCAAACCTAATGCCCTCTCGTTCTGCATCCCCAATTCGGTTGTTACCACTGACTATCAGCGGAAAAGCGGGCTACACTCACTTCCACCCCGGATACATCGGTAAGCTCCGCGGCAAGGTCACCAATCTCACTTTCTGCTGCCTCCAAAGTTAGGGTAATCAAGCCTCTTGATTTGGCCGGATCATGAACTCCACTACGACATAGAATCAGATCCCCATACTCTGTCAGGATTTCTTGCACCCGGGGTGCCTGCCCCCGGCGATCACTAAGCAGTATACCCATCATACCTAGCACTATGGCATCTTCCTTTCCAGGTTTGTTTGGCGTTCTAAGAACAGAATACCCGCTAGCTAGAGAGGACATGCGAAAGTCACCCAAATCCGTACTTGCGTAGAAATTCATAGGTAAATATGGTATGCTGAAACAGGATGCAGGTACACGGAAGCTTGTTGGGGGGGCAATGATTGTATGGCTAGAACAGAGAAACTGCTTGTCTTACCCGCTGAACATGAATTGGTGGGCAGCCAGTGCATTGCCTGCCAGGAAAAGCTTAAGGCCGGTGATGAGGTGGTGGTCTGTCCCCGGTGCAAATCAGCTCATCATGCTGACTGCTGGCGGGAATCGGCAGGATGCCGTAAGCATGGCTGCCCTCAGGTGGCTATAGCTATTAAGCCCGAAGAAACCGTGGCTACAGGTGATGCTCACCTTTTACAGCGTAGCCCAAAACAAAAGGCCCTGTTGGCTATTTCCATAGTCTTAGTCCTGGGAGTCCTGGGCTTTGCCATGCGGCCAGGGCCAGACCCGGCAGAAGGTCGAACCAAGATCAGTATCATGGTAGCCGGAGGAATTCAAGAGACCAATTATTTCGAACCATTTATCGATGAGTTCAATAATTCTCAGTCTGCTTTGTACCTGGCCCTTGCGGTCACACCTACTGTGGCCTATGACCAGAAACTAGTAGTGCTTCTCGGGGCCAGAGATGCCCCAGATATCTTCACTCTACTTGAAGAACGCTATGAAATGTTCGCTGAGCATGGGGGACTTTTGGATCTGACACCATATTTGGAGGCTCAGCCTGAACTAATAGAGAGATTCTTTCGTAATGGATTAGATGAAACCCTGGTGAATGGCTCTGTTTATGGTATCCCCCATCCGTGGCGCAATGAGGTCTTCACTATCTGGGCACTATCTCCTCACCCCGATACTGCCTGGCAAATGCTGGTCATGTTGCTTGAGAAAATCGCCACCGACTGGCCCGAGGAGCTTAAGGGTGAGATGCCCTCCGAGCCATGGAAGATACCTATGCCAGGTTCATTCTAGTAGCCAAGGATAGATAAATCACGTCAAAGGGCTGCGAGATGTCCTAGCAGCCCTAACTCCTTTATTTAAGAGGCCGCATCAATACTCGAGCAGGGCTCCCTTCACTTCCTTCTAGAAGTAGGGGTAAAGCCACGAGTTCGTAGTAGCCAGGTGCTAGATCTTTCAACTTTAGACCCTCAATCACCACTACCCCAGCTCCCAGTAGTGCCTTATGTACAGGAAAGTCCGATTGTGACTCGAATCTCTCTACCGACAGATAATCCATCCCTACTAGCTGGACACCTTTAGCTACTAGAAACTCGGCAGCATCTAGGCCTAGACCTACATAGTCAGGCCGAAAGTCGCCTTCCATAGCGAAGAAAGCGCTTTTCGTTCGAAAAACGACCCGCTTAACACCATCCCAGTTGATCTTCTCTAGGTCAGTTGCTTCGATTACAGGCCCTTCACTCTGGTGATCAACGAGTAAACAAGGCCCAATTAATACATCCAGAGGAATCTCGTCAATAGTAGCTCCTCCGGCAATAAAATGCCGTGGTGCATCGATATGGGTACCGGTATGGGCCCCGAAGGCCAAGCGAGTACCCTGCACTCCATCAGCTTCTACCGTTGAAACTTGGTCTAGTACCGGCTGGTTTTCACCAGGCCAAACCGGCAGATTATGATGTATCGTCCAAGTGACGTCAATCCATTCGCTCAAGGTCACACCTCCCATGATTTTCCTTCTAGTTGATTATACCAAATGCTTAGACTAGTAGGCAAATAGCTGGATAAAGACTCCGGGCTTGACCGAAAGCAAGCCTCCCTCACTCTCACTTTGATGTATAGGCCACGTATACCCTGCAGCAAGGTGCAATCCTTGCGCAAGCTCACAGCTTAACCCCAAGCTGTAACCGAGTTCTGACCTTTGCGGCTGTTGCCAACCACCGATCTGAACGAATCCTGCCAGCCGAGACTTAAGACGCCTGGCCAGGCGTAGAATCCCCTGGTGAGTGAAGATGTTACCTATCCCATGGGCTTTTGCCATTTTCGTTGCCCCATAACCCCAGATCTCCCAAAGTTCGTCAGGTTTTAGCAGAGCCTCTCCTGCCATCTCAAGGCCGTGAAGCTTCCCCTCCCATAGGCTTGTGCCCAAATGTAGCCTTTTTTCATAGCAAGTGTTGCCGGGGCGCCTTTGGTTAACATCCAAGCGAAAAGCATCTACCCATTGTCTCACCCCTGCAGTATCTGACCTTTGGCTTCGCCTCCAGCCAAGATCCAAAGCCATATCTCGGTCTAGGTTAGCCTCAAGCTCAATACCTCCCTGCCAGTAAGGTCCTCCCCTATCCCCCGTAGAGGTCAACCACTCACCTTGACCCCTGAGGATCCAGTCTTCCCACAGAACATAACGGGCAACTAATGAAACAGTTTCTTTCCCCGAACTAGCCTGTTTGGTGTTAGCTTCTTTCCTAAGGTTAGAGGCATTGGATTCCAATTCCTTTTTGCTTAGATGGGCAAGGCTTACCTCCAGCTTATCAGTTAACCGGCTATCAATGCCAATCACCCATTCCTCAAAGCCACCAAGCGACTGTCTGCTGTCGTCCACTACTGACGCTCCTTGCCGGACATTAATATGTGGGCGCATTGTGCCCTTTTCAAAGGCGGCACCGACCTCGGCCACTACCTGGATCGGACTTTTCCCCTTGCTTGTCATGTCTTTGGAGTTCTCTTCGATCAATGAAAGCTTCGCATCCCATTCAA
>JAAYSL010000102.1 GCA_012518315.1 Bacillota bacterium
ATCCAGACTATATGATAGTCAAGGAGGTACACCGAGTGTCTTGAAGAATGCATTTTCATAGCAACTACATGGTACCATATGGTAAAGGCTTTGTCAAACGCTTGTTCGCCTTTCATCCCCGGAATGATTTCTGGGGTTTTCCCGGCGCGGATCTATAATTGTCCCAGACTAACCTAACCAGCTTGTGGCATCTACAACCATGGCATCAACCCTCCAAAATCGCCCCGGTGGCTGCTGAAGTTACTAGCTTCGCATAGCGTCTTAGGTAGCCCTCTACCTTTCGAGTTACGGGCTGCCAACTATCCCTTCGCTCTTCTAGCTCAGCCTCAGGCACCAAAAGCTCCACTCTATGGCCGGGGATATCGATCTTAATCAGATCCCCTTCTTTGATCAAGGCGATAGGGCCTCCCTCTGCGGCTTCTGGAGAGACATGCCCAATGGCGGCGCCCCTGGTCGCACCCGAAAACCGTCCATCGGTAATCAAGGCTACCGAGCTATCCAGCCCCATACCTACCACCGCTGAAGTAGGGGTTAGCATTTCCCTCATCCCCGGCCCCCCCTTGGGGCCCTCATAGCGAATCACAATCACATCACCAGGCTCAATTCGGCCATTTAAGATGGCATCTACTGCAGCCTCTTCCCCATCGAAAACCCGGGCAGGACCGGTATGCCTTAACATTTCGGGCCGCACTGCTCCTTGCTTGACCACCGCGCCCTGGGGGGCAAGATTGCCCCAGAGGACAGCCAGACCACCTTTTGGGGCGTACGGCTCTTGGCAAGAGCGGATTACATCCGGCCTTTGCAACCGTGCCTTTTGGACATTACCTCCTACTGTCTGAAGAGTAACCGTCGGCCCAGTTAAATCCAACAGCCCCGCTGCCGCTAATGCCTGCATGACTGCCAAGACCCCACCAGCCTCATCCAGGTCTTGCACATGATGCTCCCCACCCGGACGCAGATGGCAAAGCTGAGGAGTTGTCTCACTGATCTCATTTACCATGTCCAAAGATAATTCAATCCCCGCCTCATAGGCAATGGCCGGCAAATGCAACACTGTATTGGTGGAACAGCCCAGGGCCATATCCACCGTCAGGGCGTTGCGAAAGGCCAGGGGAGTAAGGATCTGGCTGGGCGTAAGCCCTGCCTCCACTAGCCGCATAATCTGCATTCCTGCCGCTTTCGCTAGGCGAATGCGGGCCGCACTAACTGCCAAGATAGTGCCATTGCCAGGAAGGGCAAGACCCAGAACCTCAGCCATACAGTTCATGGAGTTAGCGGTAAACATTCCTGCACAGCTACCACAACCGGGGCAAGCTGCCTCTTCCATCTCAGCCAGCTCATCAACGGACATCTTCCCAGCCTGGACCGCGCCAACACCTTCAAAGACGGTGTTTAGATCAATAGCTTCCCCCTGATAGCGACCTGCTAACATGGGCCCTCCACTGATCAGGATAGACGGGATATTCACTCTAGCGGCGGCCATTAGCATCCCTGGTACGATCTTGTCACAATTGGGTACTAGGACCAAGCCATCGAGGGCGTGGGCCTCAGCCATGACTTCCACTGAGTCGGCAATCAGTTCACGGCTAGCCAAGGAGTAGCGCATACCAACGTGACCCATGGCAATACCGTCACACACTCCAATAGTACCGAAACTCACCGGAGTACCACCGTTCATTCGAATACCCGCTGCAACTGCCTCGCAAATCTTGTCCAGATGGATATGGCCGGGAATAAGACTACTGGCGGCATTAGCAATACCTATGATAGGTCGATTCAGCTCATCATCAGTATATCCCATGGCCTTAAATAAAGACCGGTGAGGTGCTCTCTCCAGACCCTTTGTGACAAGATCACTTCTCATAGAAAGGCCCTGCCAGCCATGGTGACAGGGCTCCCCCCTCCCATAATTTCATGTGGAATTTCGTAGAGGTGTTCGCCTCGCTAACTTTTCTCATACTGGCCACCAATCCCCGGCTCTCATTAGGGTGGCTCCCTTGTTCTGTCATCCTTTTACCCATTCCGGGACCTGTTTGGATATTCTAGCGATTCAGCAATTTAAGGAGTCTTTGGCCAAAACTCTCTAAATCCTGCTGGCCGTGTAAAGCAGCGAAATCCTCCACCATGGCCCCCTGCTTTTCCAAGAGCGCCATAACTGCCTTCAAGGATTTTCCCGCACCAAATAGCTTGGTGCTCACGAAGGCAGCGGCCTTTTTGCCTTCCAGGCGGGTTAACCGGCTGGATGCTGTCACTAGATCATCGGCAATCTTGCCGCCAAAGAAGCCTAAGGTGGGGCTTCCGAGAATAACCAGATCATAGGGTGCTCCGGAAATCGGACTACTCGAGTCGGACTCAGCTTCCATGAGTTGCACTTGGCAATTGCCTTTCTTTAGAACACCGGAAAGCCCCTTGGCTAGTTCTCCTAAGCGTCCCTGTTTACTATACAAGATCAATGCTCGCATATTTCCATTACCCCCACAACAGGTTGGGCCAATCACAGCCGCCCATTGTTAAGAGCATTCTGTAGAAAGCATCCAGATCCTTCTACAGGGCCAAGATTGGGTAGGTTACATCGCTGCCTCGATACGGCGATGAATGGCCTTGGCTAGGCGGCGGATACCTTCTTCAATGTCGGTCTCAGAAGCTTCGCTGTAAGCTAACCTAATGGTATTGTGACCTGAGCCATCCACATGGAACCCTTTCCCACTAACATAGGCAACCTTCTCTTCGGACACTGCAAAGGGTAGCATAGCTTTGGTGTCAATATACGAAGGTAGCCGCAGCCAGATGAAAAACCCGCCGGAAGGCCTAGTCCAATGAACTTCTGCTGGCATATAGGTAGAGAGTGCCTGGAGCATTAGATCCCTTCGCCGTCGATAAAGGATACGCAGGGACTCTATATGAGCCTCTAGCTCTCCACTGCGAATGCTCTCCAGCACCAGCTTCATCCCCAGGGTGCTTGAGCAAAGGTCTGTCCCTTGCTTAGCAATAGTCAGTTGGCGAATGAGAGGCTGGCTTGCTGTGACCCACCCCACCCTCACTCCCGGTGTCAAGATCTTGGAAAAGGAGCCTAGATAGATAACCCGTCCCTCATCATCCATGGTCTTGATGTGAGGCAGTGCATCTTGTCCAAAGGAGATGAGCCCATAGGGGTTATCCTCTAGGATGAGAAAATCATACTCCTGGGCAAGCTGAAGGAGCCCCTGCCTCCTACTAGTTGAGAGTGTCACCCCTGTAGGGTTATGAAAGTTGGTTACAGTATAGATGAACTTGGGGTGCTGATCTTTGGCAGCCATTTCTTTGAGCCGATTGGCCAAGACGTCAATTCTTAGCCCATCTTCATCCATAGGGATTCCGATCTTGCTACCTTGATAGTTGCCAATAGCATTAAGACCCCCAATATACCCAGGCTGCTCTACCAAGACAATGTCACCGGGATCGAGCATGACCTTACAGATGAGATCCAGGGCCTGCTGTGAACCATTGGTAATTAGGATATTGTCTGTTGTACAATCCA
>JAAYSL010000103.1 GCA_012518315.1 Bacillota bacterium
AGATGTTGCCTACAAATTCATGCGATACTTAACCAGTACGGAAGCACTTTGGTCTGTAAGAAGTGATCGTCTTGCTGCTCGCAAGAGTGTGGCAGAGCACAAGGTGTACGCGGAGCATCCGGCCTGGAGCGGTTTTGTCAAGCAGCTTGAGTATGCTACCTGGATGATGCCTGAAACGGACAGACTTACAGAAGTCCTCAGTGCATTGGGTCAGCAGATCGACCTAGCAATGTACAAGAAGCAAACACCCGGTGAGGCCCTAGACGAGGCGGCAAAACGGATAACGAGCATCCTAAACGAGAAGTAGCTCCAGACTAAATAGTAGGTGGTGCCGGTTTCGGCACCACCTATGCGGGGGATGCGTCTTTATGTCCTCATGTATTCGAACGGCCTACTGAAAGGTGGGGATGTGAAATGAAACCCGGCTTCTCACGGAAAATCGAGGGCTATCTGTTCATCTCTCCTTGGCTAATCGGTTTTCTGTTCTTCGTCGCCGGACCCATGGTCTATTCCTTAGTACTCAGTTTTCAGAAATGGTCACTGATGTCGGAGCCTAAGTTTATCGGACTTCAAAACTACGCCAAGCTAAGCGGGGATCCGTTAATGTGGTTGTCTTTGAAGAATACCGTATACTACGTTTTCGGAAGTGTGCCCTTGCGGCTTTTTCTCGCCCTAATACTAGCGGTCTTGATCAACCAGAAGATTGCTGGTACTAATCTTTACCGAGCCATCTTGTACTCGCCATCCCTGATTACAGGGGTAGCTTTGGCAGTAGTTTGGATGTGGATGTTTCAACCGGATTATGGCTTGGTAAACAGTCTGCTATCCCGAATAGGCATAAGCGGGCCCCGTTGGTTGGGAAGTACCGAATGGGCAATGCCAGCCCTTATATTAATGAGCCTCTGGACTATAGGCTCCCAGATGGTTATTTTCCTTGCGGGATTGCAGGACATACCAGGGCAACTATATGAAGCGGCTGCGTTAGATGGTGCCAATGCCTGGCAGCGATTCACGACTGTGACCCTTCCTATGCTTAGTCCTGTGATCCTGTTCAATTTAATAATGAATATCATTCAGTCCTTTCAGGTATTTGAACATGTTTATATCATGACTGGAGGGGGTCCCGCCAACTCTACCTTGGTAGCTGTTCTTTATCTGTATGATAACGCGTTCAAATTCTTCAAGATGGGTTATGCCTCTGCATTTGCTTGGATCCTTTTCTTGATCATCTTGGTGATGACACTAGTTGTCCTGCGAACATCTCAGCATTGGGTGCATTATCAAGGTGGGGTTTAGGCAGCCAAGTACGGCAAAGCGAGGAGGGTTAATGATGATAATCACCGGTGAGAGAATGGCGCACAGACATACTGCCAAAAGGTATGCTGGACTTATAGCGACACATCTTGTCTTGATCCTATTTAGCATCGTATTTATCTTACCGTTTTTCTGGATGTTATCAGGAGCACTGAAGACATCGCAACAGGTTTTCTCTTTTCCAATTCAGTGGTTACCCAACCCTGTTGTATGGACGGACAATTTCGTTAAAGGGTGGACCTCCCGCCCCTTCAATCGATACCTGCTAAACACGCTGTTCATTACATTGGTTGGGGTTGTGTCCCGTCCACTAGCATCGTCATTAGTTGGCTATGGCTTTGCCAGATGCCATTTCCCAGGCAGAGACTTTCTGTTTGTAATAGTCCTGGCGACAATGATGCTACCCATGCAGGTCACTATGATTCCTTTGTTTGTCATCTACAAGAATATCGGATGGATCAATACTTACTATCCTTTGACGGTGCCATTTGTACTTGGGGGCGGGCCTTTCATGATATTCCTCATGAGACAATTCTTCCTGGGGATTCCAGGTGAATTGGAGGATGCTGCTCGAGTGGATGGATGTAATTCACTCCAAATATACTATCGCATCTTTCTTCCATTAGCCAAACCAGCATTGAGCACAGTTGCCATCCTTAGCTTTATGTACCATTGGAATGATTTCCTTTGGCCCCTTATCTATATCAATGATGAGAAGAAAAAGACACTGGTATTGGGATTAGAATCAATGAAAGATATGTATGCGGGCAGCTGGAACCAAATCATGGCAGTTGCGGTTCTGATCCTGCTTCCTTGCATGATGATCTTCTTTCTGTTTCAAAAGTATTTCGTACAAGGAATCAGCACTACGGGCCTTAAAGGTTAGAGGTTAATTGGCCCCACACTTGGCAGGCGTAGCAAGATGCTTCAGATTGTAGAGGGGGTTATTGATCATGAGAAAGAAAAACATACTGTGGATCTGCACCGACCAGCAGCGATTTGATACGCTAGGGTGCTATGGTAACGACTTTGTAGATACACCCAATCTAGATAGGCTAGCAGAAACGGGAATGCTTTTCGAGCATTGCTATAGCCAAAGCCCAGTCTGCACACCGAGCCGGGCATCATTTCTAACAGGACGCTATCCCCGAACAACGAGGTGTCGACAGAATGGACAGTCAATTCCTCCTGAGGAAGTATTAGTTACTCGCATTCTAGACGAGGCAGGCTACACTTGTGGATTGGCTGGTAAGCTGCACCTTTCAGCTTGCTGTGGACAGAAATATGAGGCCCGAATTGACGACGGCTATTCCGAATTTCATTGGTCTCATCACCCTGCCCCAGACTGGCCGACCAACGAATACAGTCATTGGTTGCGGGAACAGGGCGTGGAGTATGAGGTGAGGTCACGAGATGATTGCAGGTACGTGCAAACAGGTATGCCAGAAGCTTATCATCAGACCACCTGGTGTGCCCAGAAAGCGATTAATTTCATCGAAGCCCACGCTAAAAGTGATAACCCGTGGCTATTCTCCGTCAACATCTTTGATCCCCACCATCCTTTCGATCCTCCTGAGAGCTATCTGCAGAAGTATCTAGACCGGCTGAACGAGATTCCTCTGCCTAGGTATACACCAGGTGAGTTGGATAACAAACCTATCTTCCAACAGATTGGCCATGAACGTCCGTATGACAACCCTAATCTATATCCATACGACAAGATGTCAGATTATGAACACCGATTGATCCGAGCTGCTTACTGGGCGATGATTGATCTTATCGATGTACAAGTTGGCCACATGTTAAGTGCCTTGGAGTCAACTGGACAATTGGAAAATACGATTGTCGTGTTTACGTCTGATCACGGAGAAATGCTGGGAGACCACGGTATCTACCTTAAGGGGCCCTATTTCTATGAAGAAGCACTTCGTGTTCCACTTATTATATCGGGGCCGGGAGTAAGCAGCCAAGGTGAGCGATATCAAGGACTGGTGGAACTGGTTGATCTAGCACCTACATTGCTCGATGCACTTGGATTTGAGGCCCATCCGGGTATGCAAGGCAGGTCATTCTGGGACGTGCTCAGTGATAATGATGAACCCGAGAAGCACAGAACGGATGTCTACTGTGAGTACTATGATGCCAACTTCCAAGATGGTTATGCAACAATGGTGCGGACTGAGAAATATAAGCTCGTAGTGGTGCATGGTCGTGATATGGGTGAGCTCTATGACCTGGAGCAGGATCCCGGTGAGATCAATAACCTATGGCAGAACAGTGATTACCAATTGGTGAAAATGGCAATGCTGAAGAGGCTTTGTGACAGGATGGCGTGGACAGTAGACCCATTGCCACTTCGGCTTAGTTGCTGGTAAACGAGCAGGAAGATCGACACACTATGGCGAATCTTTGTTAACACAAACGTTTGTGAACACCCAGTGCGTTGTATACTGGATCGCTATCCAATAATAGGGCTTGTAAACAACGATGAGGAGACATGGTGTGCATGGCGACTCTTAAAGATATTGCACGAGCTGCAGACTTGTCCATTAGCACCATCTCTAGGGTGCTAAATAATACTGCCACCGAAGCGGGTATCTCTAAGGAAACCCAGGAACGGGTTTGGCGGATCGCCAACGAGATGAACTATATACCCAACAAGATGGCCAGAAATCTCAAACTGGGCCGGCAGCCCAAGGCCATCCTCTTTCTTTACTCTAGCTCTGCAGAGAAAGATGATGGCCTTTTGATTCATCCCTTTTTTAGCCATATGCTCCATGGTATCCATTTGGAAGTAACACGCATGCGTGGCTGCTATCTAGCGTATATGGGATCAAACCAAAGAAATCGTAGGCAGGTAGCGGAGCTTCTAGATCAAGCGGTTAGTGGAGTCATAACCTTTGGACAACTAACCGAAGGTGTGTGGAAAGAGCTGGACATAAGAAAAATACCGGTAGTATCCATAGAGCCATATTCGCTTAAGGATAGGTACGCTGTCTATGTGGACAATGAGATGGCAGTAATGCAAGGGCTTAAGCATCTTTATGAACTTGGCCATCGGCGGATTCACTTCTTTTACTTACCAGATAGCGAAGCAGGGAAAGGACCCATGGCCGAGAGGAGAGAGGCATTTCGCAAAGGTCTTTCGGCTTTAGGGCCTAATGTAGATGGCAAGATAGTATACGTTGACAAAACCTCGTCAAAAGATGAGATTGATACAGTTTGTCAAGCTGCTCAGGGCATTCTTGCCAAAGATGACAGGCCCACCGCAATACTTACCTGCCATGATCTATGTGCCATTGGTGTTCTCGAAGCTGCCAGGAGAATAGGGCTGGAAGTACCGGATGACCTGAGTCTTGTTGGGATAGATGATATCGATTGGGCTTGCTACACCCATCCACCGCTAACAACAACTCATATTCCCAAGGAGGAGATGGGAGTCCAGGCTATAGCCATGCTAAGGCAGCTCTTAAGGGGAAAGGAGTGCGACCCTGGCGTGGTGCGAATTCCCACGAAGCTCGTTGTTCGGGGCTCCACGGCCACTTTGGATGTTTCTTCATAGGAGACTTGAGTTGGTCTTGCCATATATTAACTAAGCATAAAGGAGAGAGAACATGGCTGTAAATCTAAGACAAGAGTATCCCCGTCCCAGTCTGGTCAGGGAGCGGTGGCTCTCGCTTAATGGAAAGTGGCAGTTTGACTTTGATGATCAGAATCAAGGGCTTAAGGAAAAATGGTTTAGTGATGCCAAAAAGCTAAGTCAGAAGATCAATGTGCCGTATGCATATCAGACCCCCAATAGTGGAATCAATTCTCAGGAATATCATGAGGTTGTCTGGTATGCTAGGGATTTCGAAGTCCCTAGTGAATGGCGAGATGATCGGATCTTGCTCCACTTTGGAGCTGTGGATTGGGAGGCTACTGTTTGGGTCAATGGAATCGTCGCTGGTAAGCATAAGGGTGGCTATGTGCCATTCTCCTTTGATATTACAGATCTCTTGCAGCAAGGCAGTAATCAGCTAGTTGTGCGGGTAGTTGACGAAGATAGAATCAACCAGCCCCGAGGCAAGCAGACCGCAACCAAGCAGCAGTGGGGGTGCTGGTATATTCCTGTTACCGGGATCTGGCAAAGTGTCTGGCTTGAGCCGGTATCTGCAACACGGTTCACCGATATCTTTCTTAGGCCAGATATCGACGGAGAAAAGCTTACTATTGAGTACACCCTAAGTCAGTTGCAGCCGGGGCTAAGTATAGAGGTAGTGGCTACCGATGAAGGCGAGATCCTCGCCAGCGCGAAAGTGGCGGGGCCTTCTCGTATAAGTCGCTGGCTGGATGCTCCCTTAAATCGTGGGACAGTCAACCTTTCAGTACCCTCACCCAAGCTTTGGTCTCCAGAAAACCCCTTCCTGTATGATCTAGTACTTAGGCTCAAAGACGGTGATGAGGTGTTAGATGAGCTAAAGACCTACTTTGGCATGAGAAAGGTTCACATCGATCATGGGCAGGTCTATTTGAACAATCGGCCATACTACCAGCGTCTGATCCTTGACCAGGGCTACTGGGTCGAAGGGCTGTATACTGCTCCTTCAGTTGAGGCGTTGCGCCGGGATGTAGAGCTAACCAAGGCCATGGGATTCAATGGTGCCCGTAAGCACCAGAAGATCGAGGATCCATACTTCTATTATTTCTGTGATAAACTCGGTCTACTAGTGTGGTCAGAAATGCCAGCCTGCTACGAGTATGATGTGGAGGGAGCAGAAAGGTTACGCCGGGAGTGGACAGAAGCGGTGCTGAGGGATAGAAACCATCCTTCCATCATTGCCTGGGTACCCATCAATGAAGGGTGGGGAGTCGATCAGCTTAAGGGCAGAGTCATGCCTGAGGCTACAGCACATCTCATGGGACTGTATTATCAGACTAAATCTCTTGACCCAACTCGCCTAGTAGTTAGTAATGACGGTTGGCAGCATGCCAAGACCGACATGCTTACTATTCACGAATACACTCAGGATAAGTGCGATCTGAAAGAGCGCTATGAAGCCTTTAGGGGAAATAGACACAAGACTGCCTTTAGCCACGGGTTACCTATACTATTGCCTGACTTCAACTATGATGGAGCACCGATCCTAGTTACAGAATTCGGTGGCGTGAAAGTCGAAGAACAGCAGGCAGAAGGCTGGGGCTACGGGAAAGCCGCTCTTGATTATGAGGAAATGGTGGAAAGAATCAAGGGTCTGGTGGATGTTATTCTCGAACAAGATGAAGTCGTAGGCTACTGCTACACCCAGTTGACTGATGTGCAGCAGGAAGTCAATGGGCTTTTGGATGCGAACCATAATCCAAAAGTAGAAGTGGAGCTATACAAGGCGGCCTTTCGGGGTAAGTAGTATCAATATAATGGGTTAAATAATGCGTTAGTGTTCTGTGTCAAGGGCGGGGAAACCCCGCCCTTGACCTGCTATGAGATGGCTAGTGGGAAGCAGGACATCGGCTAATGGTGTCTAAGGATCTGCCGCAAGCACACTGTCACAGAGAAGGGAAGGTTGACACTTTGGCCAAGGGATATCTAACACCGGCAGAAATCACCGAATACACCGTTACAGTAGGTTTACAGAAAACCCAAAGGCAATACCTTGAAGTACTGATCATGGCTATCCTAGCAGGCATGTACATCGCCATGGGGGGACTGGCTGCTAGTACTGCTGCCCATGCCATTACTAACCAAGGACTGGCTAAATTGGTAGCCGGAGCCGTATTTCCTATTGGTCTAATGTTTATCATTATCAATGGTGGCGATCTGTTTACCGGTAATTGCCTAATCTTTGTGGCAGTGTTGGATAGAAAAGTGACCATACGGGACTTCTTTGGGAACCTTGCCATTGTCTTTCTGGGTAATCTCATTGGTGCTGTGCTACTAGCCTGGCTGGAAGCTAGTGGTGGGATGTTCAGGATAAGCAATGGACTGCTAGGGGCATCCACTATAGCCACAGCGGTGGCTAAGGTGAATATGAGCTTTGGGCAGGCCTTTATTCTGGGTGTCATGTGCAACCTTTTTGTCTGTGCTGGTGTTTGGATGACCTATGGTGCCACGGATGTAGCTGGAAAGCTCCTAGCTGCATTTTTCTCCATCCTAGCTTTTGTGATCAGTAGTTCAGAACATATCGTTGCCAACATGTACTATATCCCTGCCGGGATATTCGCCAAAAGCAATCCTCTCTTTGTGGAAATGGCTGGAGTTGACTCAGCTCATTTAGCCAATCTTACATGGAAGGGCTTTTTCGTCAAGAACGGTATCCCTGTAACTCTCGGCAACATACTTGGTGGGATGATACTTGGGGCTATGTATCAGGTGATTTATCGGCGGCTTCGGCATGATTGATTCTATTAGAGGAAGTCTTGAAATCACCATTGGTGTCGATGACTCTGGTGGCCCTACCACATTGACTGGGATGGTTAAAAAGGGAAACCCCAGAATAGGCGGAACTAGGGATCACAGATAGTATTGTGGCAAGATAGGGTAATTATGGGAATGGATAAGAAGGAAAGGAGCATAGATATGTCAGAGGGCCCTCTTCGTATCGGTATCATTGGAACTGGTGGTATTGCCAGGGCCTACGCCCGAGCTTATCGGGAGATCCCAGAGGCAGAAGTAGTCGGGCTCTGTGATATTATACCGGGCAAGGCCGCTGCTTTTGGTGAACGGGAAGGTTTCACTAAGGCCAAGAGTTATGTTCAATACAACGATATGCTAGAGGAGTTGGAACTTGATGCCGTTAGCGTTTCCACCCCTAATGCCTCCCATGCCTTTATTACCATTGACTGCTTGCAAGCTGGCAAACACGTACTTTGCGAAAAACCCATGAGTGTTACTCTTGATGAAGCTGTCAACATGGCAAGGGCGGCGAAACGGGCTGACAGGATCTTGAGCATCGGATTCCAACCTCGCTATGATCCTAACATGCAAGCCATCAGGGAGCTCGTCCAGTCTGGAATTTTAGGGAAGATCTACTATGTAGAGACCGGTGGCGGCAGGCGACGGGGTATGCCCGGAGGGTCGTTTATTAACAAGGAAGAGGCAGGGTTTGGCGCTATCGCAGATATTGGATGCTACTCCCTAGACATGGCAATGAATGCTTTAGGATACCCAAAACCTCTGACAGTGACCGCTCAATCTCGGGATGACTTTGGCAAGTCGCCTAAGTATAATGGCGGCTGGGATCCCGAAGAGTTTCAGGTTGAGGATTTTGGAACTGCCCTTATTCGCTTAGAGGGAGATATAGTCCTATACTTTAAGATCTCTTGGGCTATGCACCTTGATACCATGGGTGCCACATTCTTTTTAGGAACCGATGCTGGTCTTAAGTGCACACCGGGAGGCACTGGCAACTGGGGTGGAGCCTGGGATGGCGGTGTGGGTTCAATCACGCTCTACCATGACTTGCAGGGACATCAGACAGAAAGCTCCATTCCTTTGAAACCCAGGGATTTCAACCTCTTTACCGAGAAGGTTCGCGATTTTGTTCTAGCTGTAAGAGATGGCGGGGCAGCCCCCATACCCGGTAAGCAGATCGTGCGGAACCAGGCCGTCATAGATGGCATCCTGCGATCAGCGGCCTTGGGGAAAGAAGTCGACATCGTGATTCCTGAGATATAGCCGAGACAAACAAGGGGAAGCGAAGGGTCGCAGTGTTCTTACAGCCTCCCCTTTCTCCACAACACATCAAGCTGGATGGCTAATCCCGGGAAGTCTGGATGCGTGAAAACTTGTTCTCTCTTTACAGTGCCGCAGGGAGAGTATTTACCAGGCTTCGCCAATCTAAAGGATTCGAAGGCTCGCTGTTCGGGATCGATAATCCAATAATGGGGAACGCCAAGGCGGGCATAGATCTGAGCTTTTCTAGCATAATCCTTTGAACGTGTCGATGGCGATATGACCTCAACCACCAAATGTGGGATGCCATTGATCCTTTGCTTTTCAACAATGTTGCTTCCGCCAGGCACGTAGACCAGGTCAGGCTGAACCACATTGGTATCCGAAAGTGTTAGATCTACAGGGGCACAGAATATCTCGCCATCAGGATCTCGCTCCCAAAAATAGTCATCCAAAAGGCGATGAAGTCTATACGCCACTCGCTGGTGAAGCGTAGTTGGGGTAGGCTCCCGGATTAGGTAGCCATCGAGGATCTCGTAGTAGTAACACTCCTCATCGGGAAGCAGCAGATAATCACTATAGGTGTAGACTTTGTCGGAGCTGTAGTATAGCGGTTCCTTTTGGCGGACGGTTTCAGCTGACTCAATATACTCCTCACCAAAACTCGACATTTCCTGCCCCCTCCTTCAGAGTTTTATCTACGGGTTTTCTGGCCTACTCCAAGTAGTACCAAGTCCGAGTGATTACGAGTTGAGAACTTACAGCCTCCCCTTTCTCCACAACACATCAAGCTGGATGGCCAATCCTGGGAAATCTGGGTGTGTGAAGACTTCATTCCCCTCTGCGTTGCTACAGAGGTGATATTCGCCCGGTTTTGCCAGCCTAAAAGCCTCGAGTGTCTGCTGCCTAGGATCGACTATCCAGTAGTGTGGAACTCTTGCCCGGGAGTATACTCCTAGTTTTTCAAAGCGGTCTTTCCTTCCGGTGGAAGGGGAGATAACCTCAACGACCAAATGGGGAATTACTGTAATGCCATGGGGGTCAATATCATCACTATCTTCAGGCGCATAGACCAAATCAGGCTGAACCACATTGGTGTCGGAGAGTATTAGATCGATTGGTGAATCGAATACTTCGGCGTTAGGATCCCTTTGCCAGAAGTAGTCTTCTAAGATTCGCTGAATTCTACGTGACACCCGTTGATGCAACTTAGTCGGAGCAGGCTCCCGAATCAGGCAGCCATCGAGGATCTCGTAATAATAGCACTCCTCATCAGGAAGCTCCAGATAATCACTGTAGGTATAAACTTTGTCGGAACTGTAATACAGTGGTTCCTCTTCACAGATGGTTTCGGCTGAGTCAATTAGCTCTTCACTGGATCCTGACATTCTGATCCCCTCCTTAAGAGTATTACCCACAGATATTCTATCTAAGCAAACAAGTAATGTCAACTAAAATCCAGTAGCAAGAAGCCGTTACGCCTTATGTGTTAATCTCCCTTGAATCGGATAAGTATGAGTAGACAACCTAGCCAAACTCTCGTTAACCTGTCATACTCCCAGGAAAAGAAGTATTCTCCGGTACTACTTAGCCGAAAGAGGAACCCAACGCCAAGCAGATCATGAAAACGCCGGTTAAGGTGAGTGTCCACCCTAGCCGGCGTCCTGGGATCCCCTGATCTAATTGCCACTACTTGACATAGAAGTGCAGTGGGTAGGTTCTGTACTCTGCCGGTGGCATCTTGTCAGTGGTATAGAATCCGGCAGGAGCATGCAGCAGCTGTGGTATTCTGTTTACGACTGTTGCACATGTTAGCTCTACTGTGGCTGGACGGGCGATTTTGACTACCGTATTGGGTTCTCCTAT
>JAAYSL010000104.1 GCA_012518315.1 Bacillota bacterium
AATATGAGTCCCTCCTTGGACTGCAAGGCCCTCCTGGCGCATAAGCCCACCAATAGCTCATGGGCTTAATAGCACCGACAAAGCTTATGCGCTTTGCCCCACTGCTCCAAATACAGGATGGCGTAGATCGTAACCATGGTCGGTCAAGACTACCTGCTTTGCCTGCCCGTTCGACGAGTTGACAAGCAGAGGCGCCTGTAAATTGATGGTCATGTTGCGGGGCTCTGCCGGTATGGTAACAATGGTCAAAACCACAGCCTCATTGACATCTTCTATTCCGATCTCTCCGACTACATGCCTTGCTACCTCTATCCTGTATTTGCGAACAATTACCCTAGGATCAACAACTACAAAAGTCAGATCCGGCTCATCTATGGCCTGCAAAAATCCAAAGGGCCCAGAGCCTTCCAAGAGAACATACTGCCTTACTTCTTCGAAACCTAGTATACCCCGGGGAAAGGTAATAATCTCATTGTCTGCTACCTCAAGTTCCCCGAAACGACGTGTCATAACCCTCATAGTCCCCCACCTTTCTTCCCCTAACAACTAAAAGCTAAGAAAGCCACCATATCAGGCATAGCTTCATGCCCATAAGTCAACATTGCCCCCTACTACTTCCATCTCGAGCCAAGGTTCTTCTAGCCAGTAGATGTGAACACTGCCTGGATAGTACCGTATCTCAGGGAAAGTAGGCTCAATCTCAATCTCCACTCCCCCCAGAACATATTGATACGCGAACTCCCCCCCGATTGGCCGAATCTGGGGTCTTGTTCTGGGAAGCGCTTGTACATTGAGTTCTTTATGGTCGGTAGTGTTCTCCCGAGCGAGCTCAATAATCGGGCGGCCACCCAGTTCAATCCGGCCGAGCCGATCTCCTTCTGCCACCATCCTATCTAGGCTGTGCCGAAATCCCCGCCAGGCCGAGGCCCTTGATTCCCAGGCCACCTGATCAGGTTTGCGCAGGCCAAGATCGCCGAAGGCCTCCTTTAGATCGATCTCTACTCCGGGAGGCTCCCTTCTTATCTCTATTTGACCAAGTTCCTGTTGGATGATCAGATCGGCACTTTGGCAGCGAATCTGCATCTCGGCAGGAGTGTGCTCAATACCGATTCGGCCTAGGCCATAATTGATTCGTAGTTGCAGCATACCGCTTCCCCTCTAGCCAAAACAGATCTTACCGAAGGAAATCCATTAATGTCGGCTGAATAATGCGGGCAGTTGTATCTAGTGCTAGGCGATAGGCATTCTCCTGCATCTTAAGCATCATGATGGCCTCAGCCACATCGATATCCTCTGTCTTGGAGATTAGAGTCTGTAAGTTAAGATCAAGTCCCTTTAGCCTGCTCTGGGTGATTTCCAATCTCTTGCCCTTAGCCCCCACCTCGGCCTGGAAACGGAGCACCTGGGAGATTACTCCATCGAGGTTGCCCAAGGTCTCCGAGGAGATCTCGTCCGTCTTCCCTTCAGATAGATTCTTTCTCAAACTAATTAGTTCCTCAAAGGCCTTTTCAAAAACGAGATTTCCTGGTACATTGATTTCTAATGTTGAGCCAGGACCAACCTCTACAACGGTCGGCAATGGACTCCCCTGATAGTCATCCATTGCCTCGATATTGCCTTCAGTATCTGAGCTAGCAATGGCATAGGGTGGTTTGGTGGTCTCTTGCCCGCCAAAAACGTAACTTCCCCCATAGGTGGAGTTAGCTACCTGTACGGCATGATCTACCAGCTCATTTACTTCTTTAGCCAAAGCATGTAAAGAGTCTGCCGGTAATGTACCATTTGCACCATAGACTGCCAGCTCCCGTGCCCGCTGCAGAATCTCGGTTAAGTCGGTTAGGGCACTATCTGCAGCCAGCATCATGCCAATCCCATAATCTGCGTTAGCCACGTATTGCCTGGTTTCCGCCAAACCTCGATGCATCCTCAAAACATTGCCGGTACCAATGGGATCATCGGAGGGAACCAGGAGTTTCTTGCCTGCAGCTAATCGTCCACTTGTGTATTCTAGCTGCTCTAACCCCTTGTTTAATGTAGACAAAGAATTGGTCACTAGCATCTTATTGGTTACACGCAAAGTCACTACCTCCCTACGATACCCATTCGCTCAATTACCGTCGATAAGGTCTCATCTAGAGCCGTGATTAGGCGGGCCGCGGCGTTATAGGCATGCTGAAAGCGAATCAAATTCCCCATCTCTTCATCTAGCGCCACACCAGATACAGCCTCTTGGCGTCTTTCTAAATGCTCCATCAAGATGGTTTGATTGGCAAGCATCCTTTGAGCTTCCTGAGAATCCACACCTAAACTGGCAATCAAAGAAGATAAGAAGCCCGGTATACTGCCATTTAGCTCATCGACCTTTGCCCCCTGCAATAGTTCGGCTATGGCACGAGCATTATCACTGTTGCCTGGTGCCTGCTGCTCATCGGGTTCGCCTTTGAGTTTGCCAGCGGCTATATATTTAAGGCCATCTTCCTTAAGGATGTTCTCTGCAAGCCCAATATCCTGGGCCCATTTCCCAGTATTTACCGGTGCAAAGAAATCTTCACCAGAAGGAAATCGATTTGGGTCGCCATCATCGGCATTAGTATCATACCCGTATCCTTGGCGATGTAAGTTGTTGACCTCCTTGATTAGATGCTCGGCGAACTTGTCTAGCTCTACCATATATCCGTCCCGCAGGATATCATCTCGAAGCTGGAAAAGGCCTTTCAGCTCTCCACCACCAAAGGTGGCAGTGACACCACTTTCTGCCCAGATGACCCTTAGGCCCTGTGGCTCTTCCCTTAGACCAAGTTTTGACACGTGGGATCCTTGCACCAAAGAGCTACCAGAGATGCTAATATGCATCTGCAGTTTCTCATCGGTGACCACCTGCACATTGGCTATCTGGGCAAGCTCCTTCACCAAAAGATCCCGAGCATCCAGCAAATCATTGGGATTATCCCCTGAGACGGCTACTGCCACAATCTGTTTGTTCAAATCAGCGACCTGCTGGGCTAGGTAGTTGATTCGATTGACCTTCACGCCAATGGCACCATCTGTTTCTTCCCGGTACCGGTGTAGCTGTGTATAGGTATGGCTGATGGTATCGGCCAACAAGGCACCTGTTTGACGCACTACTGCCCTGGCGGAAGGATCTGCCGGTGTGAGGCTGAGCTCCTGCCACGATGTCCAAAAAGCCGTTAGGGCACTACTAATCCCCGTATCTGATGGTTCATTGAAGATCATCTCAATTTGCTCATAGCCGTCCATCAATACTTGCCATTGGCCAGTGGTTTGGCTTTCCATCCGCAGCTGCATCTCAATAAAATCGTCCCGTACCCGCTGAATATCTGCGACCTTTACTCCAGTCCCTATCTGACCTGGAGATAATGGTTTATTGAAAGATGGTACTGTATAGGGATTGCCAGGTACTAAACTGATCCGTTGGCGGGAGTAGCCTTCGGTATTGGCATTGGCTATATTATGACCCGTAACACTCAAGCCCAGCTGATGAGCTTGTAGGGCCCGTAGGCCCATCTGTAGTCCTGCAAAGGTACTTCGCATTATCCTACCCCCTATGCCCTGGCATCTAGCATGTTTTGCTGATAGCCTTTTCGTTCTTTCTTCCCTGGCTCGCCATAGATGCCCTGCCCAGGATCGCCGGTAACAAGGCTTAGGCAGTAATTGGTCAAGGTTAATGATTGTCTTAATAAATCGGCGTTGAGCAAGTTAAGCTCCTTGAGATGCAGCGTGTTCTCTTTTAGTGTTTGGCCTTGACGATGGAGCTCCTCCCCTTTGGAGCCTCCTATCTTCCGGACCATCTTTCCGAAGCTTGGGCTGCTCCCATCTTCCTGGCGAGAACCCAAGTCGCCAAGATGTCTCTCAATCGCTGCTACCTGGTTAAGTCGCCTGGCCTCACAATCCTCCAATTCCTGCAATAGGCCGGTTTCCAAGGCCACGATTTCCTCTAAGGCGGCCAAATCATCATCTGTAAGGGCAGCTTGCTTGCGGTCTGCTTCTTTGATCAGTCCCTGTATAGTAGCGGTTTCCTGGGACAAAATCTCAACTAGTCCATCGACCAACTCAGTTAGCTCAATGGAGAGCGGTGTTTCGGCACCCTCCCTAGCTTGCTTCCGGTCAAATACCTGCTGCATGGAGATCCTCCCTCAGCTTTCTAGTTCTCAAACATCTTCTTGGAAGATATCGTCTCTTAGTATCCGATCCAGCAATTTCTCGGCCACTGCCCGACCTGATATCTCGTAAGCTCCCTGATCGATGGCAGCTCGCAGCTTTGCCACCTTCTCCTCCCGCACATCTGGGATATCCTTGAGCTCGGAAAGGATCGTTTGAATCTCCTGACTCTCCTCGGAGATTGTTACTTTATCCAAGGGAGCTTCACCTTCCCGGTGGGTACGCCGAGGCGGGGTAGGTTTCTGCTCTCGATATAACCTAGCTACTAGTTTAATCTGCTGGGGAGTAACCTTCATCTTATGCAGCACCCGGCACCGCCACTGGCCGGGCGCCTACTCACCTCCATATTACATCCATTGTTCTCGTTGGCTACGGCCACCACGGGCCACCATGGCACACAGCACTTCTAATAACCCTATCGGCAACAATGGGCCAGTGCTTTAATCGTCTCGGCGACGGCGGACAATGCTATCTGCCACGTGAAACCCCGTCTTCTTCTCTCTTCTAGCACCGCTCTGGGGCTTTTGACCTGCCAGTAGTCTTTTGGCATCCTGCTGCATACGGGCGGCACACTGAACACAAAAGCGACCAGTATTAATGGACTCCCCGCACCCTTCACACACCAGTCCCAGATCGTGAATACCTGCTACATCTAGCCGCCCGGTTCGCACCCACTCATAGATCTGTTTTCGCCCTACTCCTGTGTCTTTGGTTATTTCAATCACCGTGGCTGTGGCATGTTCCTTAAGGTACTCTTTCACCTTGTCGAATTGTTTCTGGTCATCCATTTCACATTGGAGACAGAGTCTAATACTAGAACTTGGGGCATCAAACAGCTTGCCACAACTAGCACAGTTGCGTAAAGCCATCTTGCCATCCTCCTTTCCTAACTCTGGTAGTAGCCGCAAGATCCTTGTACCTGTCCGAGGAGATCCTGATCATCTACTGCAATGGCTAAGGTTAAGCCATAAACCGCCTCTGCACCTGCCATAAGCAAAGTCCGGGCCATTTCATCTAGTGTGGCCCCTGTAGTATAAATATCGTCAATAATACATAAAACCTTACCGGCAACCTCCCCTGCCCGGGGAACTCGAAACACGCCCCGCAGATTAGCCCTCCTTTCCCTAGGGCCAAGCTTGCTGGAAGCTCCTGTAGCTGCCCGGCGAATCACACAATCTCGCTTTAGAACAGAAACAGGCAAGACCCGCTCTATCCCTTGAATCAGAAGTTCCGCCTGATTATATCCCCTCTCCTCTAGTCGCTCTTTATGCAGAGGTACAGCCACTAGGTGAGCATCCTTGGGTATCCAACCTCTTTGCCTGGCAACAAGTCCCATGACCTCCCCCAGACCTATACACAGCCGCCGGTTATAGTGGTATTTGAACTCCTGAATCTGTTCCTTTAGTGGCCCACCATATATACCCACAGCCCTATTTCGCAGGAAAAAATGCTTGGTTCCAGTGCAATCAAGACAATGCACGTTGCTTGAGGGTCTGGAGGGTCTGCCACACAACTGGCAAAAGCTCTCTCCCACTAAGGGTAGCTGCTCAAGGCAGGCCTGACAAAGCTGTACCAACATACCCCTAGCTAGCTTTTTGCCACAAACAAGACAAAGCATAGGTGAGGGAAAGACTAAATCCAGGCTAGCCTGCCAAAGGCTACCTAGATATTCTCCTATAGAGGCCCTCTTTTTCCCTCTTCTTATTGTAATAGACAAAAAAGCACCTCCACCCTCTCAAGGCAGACCGGTGCTAACTAGCCACAAAGAACAGTCCCATATCCTTATTCACGCCAAAATGTCTAGAATCCTCTATCTCCTGCTAACCAAGCGTCGGTTGGCATCTGTCCTTGTGGAGCTGGCAAGTCTCAGGGCGGGTGAAGCTTTATGCTAAGTTGCTTGGGAAGAGGGTTCTTCTTGGCTGGCTGCCGGTGGGGTCAGAATAATTTTCCCATCCTCCATTTCTACACTTAGCCGGTCTTTAATCCCTAAAGCATCCCGATACTCAGGCGGGATCTGCAGTCGCCCTGCGGAATCAAGTACAACATACTCATCATGGGAGGCTTCATCTTTGCTAACCTCCTCCCCCACTTCCAAGGGCCTGCGTCGTACTGTTTCTACACTTGTCTTGCCATCCCGGATCTCCACGAAGCGATCCACGGCATAAGCCATACTGCGATCATGAGTGACAATCACGATAGTGACTCCATACCTATGGCTAACATCATGGAAGACCTCCAAAACCTGGCGGCTGGATTTAGTGTCTAGAGCCCCAGTAGGCTCATCAGCCAAAAGCACTTTGGGGCGATTAGCCAAAGCTATGGCAATGGCTACTCTCTGCTGCTCGCCCCCGGACATCTCTAAAGGACGATGATGCAGGCGATGGCCTAACCCTACGGCTTCCAGTAGTTCTCTTGCCCAAGCCCGATCAGCTTGGCCATTGAGGATCATGGGTACCAACACATTCTCCTGGGCAGTCAGATAGGGAACCAGGTTGCGGGCTACATTTTGCCAAACAAAGCCTACAATATCTCGTTTGTAAATGAGCCGCTGTTTACGGGTGAGCCTTGATAGATTCCAATCCGCCACAACGGCTGAGCCCGCCGTCGGCTCATCTAGGCCTCCTAGGATATTTAGCAGGGTAGATTTGCCACTACCACTCGCCCCGATAATCGCCATAACTTCCTGGGGATAGACCTTTAGATCTAGACCCTGTAAAGCCATAACCTCCAGTTCAGCTATGCGATAAATCTTGACGAGATTGTCACAACTAATGATGGGTTCCATCAAACTTCCTCCCCTAGTTTCACAGCCTGGTGGAGCCGCATGCGGGATAGAATAGCAACTAGACCAATCAGCCCAAATAGGAGCATCCCACCCAAGGTCAAGTAGATCTTACCCAAGTCCGAGCCAGAGACAATGATCATGAACTCTGGCACCGAGCCGGTAAGATCGGCACTAACTTTGGTAAATGGCAAGAATAGCCGGCTTGCCCAGCCTCCCAAGATGGTGCCAATAGCTACTGCCACCCCCACAGACAGGATCTGCTCGATAAACAACATGGAAACCAACTGCCCCACCGAAAGGCCTATGGCCCTTAGGATACCAAACTGCAAGAACCGCTGCCGCAAGGATAAGAACGTATAGAAGAAAAACCCCATCAGACTAATCACCACTGATACCAAAAACCCAATGGATAACATGCCAAACAGACCCATCCTCTGGGGTTCCTGGCGGCCCTGAATCAACATCCCCCGTACATCATCAATCCCTATCACCCAAACTCCCTGTTCCCGCAAGGAGGTGACTATATCGTTCAATCGAGCTTCTCGATTGACTTTTAGCCAAACATCATACGGCTGAATCAGGTATTCTTCCTGCAGGTAATTCAAATTCCCAATAAAGAAAGGTTGTTTATCAGGGTAAAGGGCAGGCCAATAGTCGACAACACCCACAACATAAAAATCTATATCCTGACCCCCCAGGGCCAGTGTAATCCAATCTCCCGTCCGGACTCGATATCTTTCCACTAGTTCCCGAGAGGCCAACACACCTTCATAGTGGGAGGTCAAAAGATTCAGGTAAGCATGCAGATGGTGTTCATTTAGATCCCGCCTGGTCCAGGCAACCTCCGCGAAATCCCACGGGTCAATGGCCATAAGATCAGCCCTGCCCCGGTATTGCCCCGCAGAACGCACATTTACCTCTAACCGTTGTACCCGGGCAGCTGCCTCTACACCTGGCAGCTCTTTGTGAATATAAAAGGGTGGCTCATAGATAGTTGCCTCGGCTTCACCGCCACCTTCTCCCGCCCCCGGCGGCATGCCTGACCCCATGCTGCCACCGCCCCCTGGCAATGCCCATTGCTCCCTTAGGACAACATCACTGCCATAGCGGTATTCAATCTGATCTGCGAAGTTTTTATCCAGTGTACGGGCAGTTGAAGCTCCGTAGATTCCCATAGACACAGTCAGGATAATTAGAAGGATCAATGGACTACATTGCCCTGGGTTCCTCTCCAGGTGCAAGGTAGTTAAAGAAAGGGCGATTCCAGCCCATCGATCAGTTACCCAGGCCAAAAGCCGCATCAGCCACGGATACACTCTTAGGGCAATCAAAGCCGCCGCTACCAGGAAAAGCACAGGAATGACAAATAATGAAGGGTCTAGAATCAACTGTGAATCTGCCACATCTTTGGCGGTGGTAACCAAAAGAGCCTGCCTCTGCAACGAGCGATAGCCAAGGTAAACCAGTCCTGCAAGTAAAAAATCCAGATAATACCTCTGCCATAAAGGAGAGCGAGATTTGCGTACCATTTCCTGCTTGTATGTTACGATACTGTGGCGAGTAGCAGAGACAACAGGGATAAGGCAGGCCAAGACCG
>JAAYSL010000105.1 GCA_012518315.1 Bacillota bacterium
CAGCCACAGTAGTCTTTGGTGAATCCCCTGGCGGGAGTCTCCTAGGTACAGTCTGTAATACGTCATTCAGAACGTGGCCATATCTGTCCATTGTTGAGGCGTGGTGACAAGGATGAAAAGATCCTCGAGGATGGGATACAGTGCCGGGATATGATGCGATTATCTGAGAACTTTACATGGTTTCATGAGACTGAGACCACTTTCGGAAGGCCTATCCGATTCCAACAAGCTATTTAGGCAGATGATGCGATGAAGCTTCTGAAAGAAGGTAGCATATGAATATACTGGTTCTGAACGGTAGCCCTAGGGGTGAGCAGAGTAATACCTTAAAGATTACCCGGGCGTTCCTGGAAGGGATAAGTAGTCAGAAGAAGACTAATGCGGATATTGTCGATATTAGTAAAGCCGAAATCTCCCATTGTAGCGGCTGCTTTGCTTGTTGGCAAAAGACTCCGGGAGAGTGTGTTATCAAAGATGACATGCAGAATCTGATCCCAAAATACCTTGATGCAGATCTGGTAATCTGGAGCTTCCCCCTTTACTATTTCGGTATGCCGTCTAAACTCAAAGCGTTTCTGGACCGGATGCTTCCAACTGTCCTGCCGCTTATTGAGTTAACTGAATCCGGGAGCTGCCGACATCCCTCTCGTTACGATATGTCTGGCAAACGTTTTATTCTCATCTCGACCTGTGGTTTCTGTTCGGTGGAAAACAACTACGAGGCTCTCCTAAAGCAATTTGAGATACTCTATGGTGAAAGGCTGACAAAGATCATTTGCACCGAAGGTGAACTTTTTCGAGTCTCTCAACGAGAAAAACGAACTGGTGAGTATCTATCATACGTGAGGCAGGCTGGAAAGGAATATGCAATGAGCAACTGTATTACGTCTGATACCCAGAGAAAACTCTCAGAGCCGCTATACCCACCGGAAGTTTTCGTGCAAATGGCTAACGCAAGTTGGGGTATTAGTGATTCCCACGAAATAGATGAAAGGAATGGCTAGAAGGCGGCAGATTTTAGAACCTCAATTGGCAGCTCGTTGAGCATGACTGATAACGATGTTCTGGTGGCGATGGCAGAGGCTGGTCGAGAACCAAGACTCCCCGGCCATGAGTGGGCATCGAGGTTATAACAGTAGGTGGAAGATGTCCTTCTCTTGAACGATTGTAGATGAACTGGAGGGGATCTACATGGCTTCCGTAGAAAGGAAAGTGTCACGGATTGGTAATAGCTTAGGGGTTACCTTACCACCAGAGTTTCTAAGAGAATCGGAGTTAAGCAGGGGGTTAAGGATATCCGTCTGCTGGAGTTTGGCAGGTAATGGTTCAGGATATTAATGGCTAAGTCCCAGATACCAGATGACGAAAATCACCAGGATTGGGTAGCGAAAATTCGAAGGCTACTGCTCCTTCGTATCGGATATCAGATAGGGTTGCCAGGAAACTGCGGTAATCGATCTGACCCTCACCTAAAGGTAGATGCTCATCCCGAACACCATGGTTATCGTGCATGTGAACATGGACTAGATCCTCCTTTACTTTGTTTAGAAAACCCACAGCTTCTTGACCTACAGTTGCTGCATGGCCAATATCTAGGGTCAGCCCTACATTGGGACGGTCTATTTGGGCGGCAAGGGTCAGCATCTCCTCAGGAAAGCGATACAACTCGTGGGGATAAACCAAATTCTCCAACCCAAGGGTAACGCTAGGATAACGATCTGCGATTTCCCTGACAGACTCCACCACTAACTCGTGCACCTTGCTTAGCGTGGCTTGGCGAGCCTGATATGAATCCCGGAAACGCCCTGCTGACCAACTGCCAGGGGGCATAGTCAAAACGCCCATCCCCCCATGGACAACCACTATCGAGGCACCAAGTTTCAAAGCTAGCTCAGCCGCCTCAAAGATGTGCTGGATGGAGAGTTTTCGTATGCGGTGATTAGTGCTGCCCAGGCTAATATCGATAATGGGGGCATGGATGGTAAGCCCCGCTCCTTTATCGAGTAATATCTGGATGCTTCTCATATACGCATCATACCTCTCCTGGCTGATGTAGGATTGGCAGCTTTGAATCTCAATCCCATCAAGGCCGCTTTCCATGGCCTGTAAGCCATAATCTAGGGAATGGTCTGGCCAAAACGCACAATGGTAGCGTATCATTGGTCATTCTCCCTTCTTGGAGAATCGTGTCATCTAAATCGTACTTGATACTAGCCTTTCATACCACTTATGGCGATCCCTTCAGTAAAGTGTTTCTGTGCTAGCATAAAGAGAATTAAGACTGGAAGAGATGCCGATACAGCTACCGCCATCATCCAGTGCTCTTCAATATCATAGTCAGTGATAAACATGCTTAGACCAAGTGGAAGTGTACGGAGTCGATCAGTAGATACCACAATCAAAGGCCAGAGAAGGGAATCCCAACTGGAACGAAAGGTGAAAATCGCCAAGACTGATAAAACTGGCTTGCATAAAGGCAGAGCTATCCGAAAAAAGATACCAGGTTCACTCGCTCCATCAATTCTCGCTGCATCCAGTAGGCTATCTGGCAATGTGATCATGTACTGCCTGACTAGGAACACTCCGAAGGCAGTCAGAGCCTGAGGCACCATTAAGCCGGCATAGGAGTCTAGCCAGCCAAGATCTCTTACCAGTAGGAAAACGGGGATCATGATCACTTGAAAGGGAATCATCAAGGTAGACAAGATCCCGATAAAGATGGCATTCCTTCCAAAAAAGTCGTATTTGGCTAATCCAAATCCTGCTAAGGAGGCGAAAAACAGAGTGGTGGTAGTGACGGTAATGGCCACAACTGTACTATTGAAGAAATAACGGCCGAAATTCCGCCGGGCTAACCCTCGAGGGTAGTTTTGCCACTGGGGGCTGCGGGGAATCCACTGGATAGGAATTCGGAAGACTTCTACAGATTCTTTCAGGGAAGTACTCAACATCCAGATGAAAGGTATGAGGATGAGCAGGCAAAGACCTATGAGAAATATGCCAGTCAGAATATCTGCTATCTTGAAGCGTCGCAGTCTCAAAGTCCATCACCACCTATTCAAAAGAAATATCTTCAGCCCGTACCACTCTCAGCTGCACCAGGGTGAGCACCATGATAATAAGGAACATCAGGACCGATAGAGCCGAGGCCTTACCCATCTGTAAGTGCTTTAACCCCAACCGGTAGATGGAAAGAGCAATAACGTTAGTAGCGTCATTGGGGCCACCCTCGGTGAGCACATACTGAAGCTCAAAAGATTTGAAGGCAGAAATAGTGGATATTGCTAGAATGAAAGCCATGGTGGGTTTAAGTAAAGGCAAGCTGATGTACCGGAGTCTTTGAGCCTCACTGGCTCCATCGATCTCGGCTGCTTCATAGAAGCTGGCGGGAATGCTCTTGAGCCCAGACAACCACAGGATGGTGTAATACCCCAAGTTCCTCCAGATCATGACGATGATCATGGCTAGCTGTGCATAGGTTCGATCACTTAGCCACAGATATGTTCTTCCCCAAAGAGATTGTGTAAAGGTGTTGACAAGTCCTAATGGGTGAAACAACAATCGCCATACGATGGATGCTACCACCACCGAGATCACCATGGGAGAGTATAGGACCATGGATATGGTATTGGAAAAGTACTTCCACCGCTGCAGCAGAAAGGCACAAAAAAGTGAAACAAAGAGTAGGGGAATGACACTTCCCGCCACGAAGGTCAAAGTAGCTCGCATGGCATTTAAGAAATACTCATCATGGGGGAAGCTTCGGTAGTTATCTAATCCAATGTAACTGGGCGGCCGGAGTAGATTGTACTTGGTCAAGCTTATGTAGAAGGCATTGAGCATTGGGTAGATGCTGAACCAAGCGAAATAGATGATAGCTGGGAGCACAAAGCCAAAACCCCAAAGCCGACGGATAAAGTTGTGATTAAGCTTCCGTGGCACCGATACCCCTCCCCAAAAGGGGTACCCAAGCCCAGGTGGCCCGGATACCCCGCCACTTTTAGTCGTTCAAATGGCCATTGATGGCCCGCTCTGCTCGGGAAAGAATTTCCTGAAGACCGGTTGTCTCCAGCATAGCGGCTTCTGTCATGGCTATGTAAGATTCCAAGATCAGGTTTCGGTTAGGCACATATTCACTGTAGCGTCCTTTGGTCATTTCATCGATGAAGAGCTGAGAAAACTTTAGGTCCTTGAATGTCTCAGTATTGGTAAGGTCCAAACGAGGCTGGACTAGACCACTAGCTGCCAGGTAATCCTCTCCGTGGGCGGTAAGATAGCCGATAAACTCCCACGCTACTTTCTGCTCTTCTGCGGTCAAAGTTGGATTCACCATGTAGGCATGCATATAGATGCGGCTTCCTACATCCCGGCCACCCTCAAAGCGGGGTAAAGCAGCAACGGTAAAGTTATCGTATAGATCCATGTCCGCCCTTTTAATCCTAAGAACCTGGTATAGTCCGGAA
>JAAYSL010000106.1 GCA_012518315.1 Bacillota bacterium
ACGGTTTTCGAGACCGCCACGTTCAACCACTCCGTCACCTCTCCCCTGCTATCAAACCTGGCCCCGCAGCTCTTGGAAAAATCTCTGCATCAAAGCTCGACATTCATCCTCCAAGACTCCGCCGGTGACTTCCACCCTGTGGTTGAGATCTTCCCGCCGAACCAAATCAAAAAGCGAGTCAACTGCTCCTCCCTTGGGATCCAAGGCCCCATAAACTAGTCGGGGTATGCGGGCCAGCACTATAGCACCTGCACACATCGAGCAGGGCTCTATTGTAACATAG
Organism: Bacillota bacterium; assembly: GCA_012518315.1. Classification (GTDB taxonomy): domain Bacteria; phylum Bacillota; class Limnochordia; order DTU087; family DTU087; genus JAAYSL01. The sequence continues at coordinate 284 of JAAYSL010000106.1, forward strand.
AGGACGCTTTCCGTCAACCGCCATCCACCGAGCCGCTGACACGCATCCCGTATCGCCAAAAGCTCTGCATGGGCCGTAGGATCCTTCCATGTCTCACGGCGGTTATGGCCTCGACCAATGATCTCTCCTCTACGCACTACCACAGCCCCAATGGGCACTTCTCCTACTCGATATGCCTCATGGGCCTCGTCTAATGCTGCCCTCATGTAGATGTTGTCATTCTCAGCCATCGGCTTTTGTTCCTTTTGGGTAGGAATCAGCAAGACCAAATTGCCGTGCATTTCATTTTTCTCTACCCGCACATATAATACCATATAGAGAATTAGGCTGCAATACTTGCTATGGCTGGCTACCTTCCGATAGCTCTCCCTGACCCCAACTCATGTTAGGGAACACTCTAATTAGTTGGTCCGTATGGGCCAACAGCCGAATAGCTGCCACAGTTCGGTCATAGGAGGTTGCCGCTTGCTCGGCCTTAGCCTCCCGCAGCTGATTGAGGGAATTCATCATCTCCAGCTCCGTAGCCATGCGCAGGCCATAGCGCCGACGAGTCGTTTCTAACGATTCCTCTGCTCTGGCAAGGCGGAGTTCCGCCAGCTCTACCCGTTCGTCACTAGTAAGGTAGTCATAGTGCTCCCGGCGAATATGTAGCTTCATATCTTCTGTCATTGTTTCTAATTGAGTATTGAGTTTTTGAAGTTCTAGAGCAGCAGCTTCTGCCCTTTGCCGGGCCGCTTGACCATCCCAGAACGACCATGTGACTTCCAGACCAATACGCCAAGCACCATCCTGGTTTAATGACAAGCTAGTATCGACCTTCGGCTTTGTTTCCCCTTGGGCTCTTCGCCAAGCTCTCCTAGCAGCATCTAGGTCAACTTCTATTGCCTTTAGTTCCGAAGCATTACCCAATGCCCTGGCAGTAGCCACATCTAAGGTTGTGTCCCAGGTGATGGGTGGTGGCGGCAATAGCCGGGTCATACCACTTAGGCTCAGCCCGGTTGCTTCTGACAACTGCCGTCGGGCCAGATCTAGCTGGCGGCGACTCTGTGATACTGCGTGCCTGGCAGTGGCCATCTCAATTTCCGCTGTACGCAAGTCCAAAGGCCCCCCAAGACCCCGACTAACCCTTCCCTCTACCATACGGTTATGTTCCTGCACAGACTCCAGGGTTTGCAGAGCCAAATCCAGTTGCTCCTGGGCCTTGACTGCTTCGAAAAACATACCGGTAACCATGACTAATACGTTCCGGCGGGCGGTGTCCTTGGCCAGCTTAGCCTTTGTGTAGGTATCCTCGGCGATGAGGATTTGCCACCACGGATCCAGGCTCTTTGCATCCCTACGTAGTGGCTGTCTAAAGGTCATCTCACTATGTAGATCTGCCCAGTAGGGTTCTGCTCCCAAGCGGGGGGTGTTATCCGATCCACCGACAACTCCCCAGTCCAGCCCTAGCGAGAAAAGACCCCCGGTGGGAAGAGGCTTGCGGAAACCGACCCGGAGCCCGCCTTCCCACGCGAACTCGTCTGCGGCGTCGTCCCGAATTGGTTTATCTATTGCTCTTTCGGTCCATTCTAGTCGCTCAAGGGAACCAACTCCCAAGATCGGTGTGGCGAATCCTTGTAGCTCCGTTGCGCCCTTTTCCGCCAACAGTCTAGCATAGGCTTGACCTTCCTGTAGCTCTGCCTGTCGCAACAGGGCATTCTGCTTGAGGGCCGCTATGACGATCTCTTCCAGGGAGTACGTATGTAGCACACCTGCCTCTTTCTCTACTACTTCTTCCTGAGCAAGGATTGGCTGAGTACAGGCCATTACAACCAGCAAGAAAAAGGCCAAACATGCAAGCAGCCTAAGGCTGCCTTGTCTCCTTTTACCATCCTCTTTCCATTTGCTTTCAGGAGAAATCATCTTGCCACTTCCCTCATCTTATTCTCCCATCAGATTTAGTAAGCGAATTCGGGCCAGGTTATACTCAAATGCGGCAGTGACTACCCCGTGCTGGGCCGAGGTGAGGCCAATTTGAGCACGCAATAGGTTATTGGGAATCTCAAGTCCCCCATCAAAACGAGTCTTGATGATCTGGTAGCTCTCTTCTGCCGCCTCCAATTCTTTCTCTGCTAGTTTGAGATAAGCCTCCGCCTGTCTTAGGCCGTTCAAAGCCTGCTTAGCCTGTAAATACGTAGTGCGAGTCGCCTCTTTTAGGTCAAGCTCTGCCTTCATTCGCCGGTTGGCGTAGATCTCCTTAATCAAAGGTGCTGTATACTCATTTTTTGCACTTTCTTCCTGCATCTGACTAATCTCTAAGCCCCACTGCAAGCGAATAAGATCTAGGCTGCTGGTAAGAACTCGCTCAACTACTTGCTCTGGCAAAAGATCAAGGGGCTCTGTGACAACATCGGAAGGCTCAATACTTACTTGCTCAGCAAATGCCAACCCCAGAATCCGCTTGAGTTCCAAGATGGCCAACTCTTCGTCGGCCAGAGCTGATTCCAAGGAGCTTTTGGCCTGCAGGACGCTTTTCTCGGCATTAACTAGATCTAGCTTGGTAGCCAGCCCTTCCCCATGCTTAGCCGCAATGATCCGTTGCTGTTCCTCCACCTGGGCAAGGTTCCTCTCGGCAATAACCCTTTGCTGAGTTTTGCTCACGGCCTCAAAGTAGGCACTGCGAGCCTGTAGAGCCACCTGTCGCCGGGTCTGTTCCAGTAAAAGCCTCTGGGTTTCCACAGCTACTTCTGCCTGCCGCAACGCTACAGGTGATGGCGATAAAGTGGCATCAGCCTGGGCCTTAATTAGCTGTTTTTCGGCATGCTCCAAGTCCAAACGGGCCATTGCTAGCGAAAGGTTGTTATCATAGGCAATCTCCACAGCCTTGTCGATATTGATGGCAAGAGCCTCTACCGCCGGGGCCTCTTCGGCGAAAACAACAACCTGAGCTAATGCCAATACCATAGCAAAACAGACCAAAATAGTGGCAGTCTTCTCCAAATGCACTGCTTTATTCATCGTGCTTTCCCCTTTCGTGACATCGGACCACGGCTATTTAGAAGCTATGTATGTTGCATCTCTTAACAAACCGCAGTCCGGCGATGTTGGCAATATGATGGCCGCCTGCTGTCATCTCCTAGAAACTTCTGTGAAGACAGAGAAGTTTCCTGCCTCACACATCTCTATCAAAACATCTACATCTTGAATCTACGAAAAGCATGCAAAAGGGGTAATGCCAGGACCACACTACCTAGGCCCTGCACCAGGTTTCCGGGAACACTAGCTAGGGCCGTCTTAAACCCCACCATGATCCCACCGGCAACATAGTATCCCAGTACCATCCACAGGGAGGAGAGGACTAATCCGCCAACCACTCGTCTACTAACCTTCTGCTCATCTTTGTAAATAGCGTGTCCCAACAACGCCGCGATCAGACCCTCTACTGCCTTAATTACCAGGGTCCATGGTGCCCAGTGGGCATAGCCGAGCAAAAGATCCGCCAAAGCCGATCCCAAACCCCCTGCGGCAAGGCCGACTCGGGGACCCATGAGAACAGCACTGAGAAAGATCACCGCATCACCCACATTGATAAATCCTTGGGTAGCTATCATGGGAACATTAATCACCATAGTAGCTAAGGCAACTAAGGCGATGAATAGGGCTACTAGAACCAAATGCTGTAAGCTGTTGTTTCTCGACATACCTTCCACCTCTCAACTTGCGGGAAAACTAGGCAAGGCTAACTAGTCTCTCCAGTCACTCTATTGAATGGTCACCCGTTCGACACCAGCTCTCATAGTTCCTGCCCAAAGGCAAAATCCTGTAGTAGGCTGGCTGCTTCCCGGCAGACTGTGCTAGGAATCGTTTTTCTGTTAAGATTAAGATGGTACCACCACAGATAGGAGCGAGTATTGTGAGTGCAAAGAAACGGCGACGACTTAGTCCTATACCCCACGAATATCGGGGACTCATCTTGGATGAATTTCAACGGCAAGCCATCTGGTACTTGCAACACAATACCTCCACTTTGGTATCGGCTCCCACTGGAACCGGGAAGACTCTCATTGCTGATTTCCTAGTGGAAAGAACCATTGAGGCCAAAGAAAGGCTAATCTATACAGCCCCCATTAAGGCTTTGGTGAATCAGAAGTACCGCGAATTTTCTCGCCGTCATGGCAAAAAGTATCTTGGGATCGTAACCGGGGATGTCTCCTTCCAACAAGATGCACCAGTGGTGATAATGACCACCGAGATCCTCCGCAACATGTTGGTTCGGGAGGATAGCCGGCTAGCTGGAACTGGCTGGGTTATCTTTGATGAGATCCATTACCTTAATCATCCTGAACGTGGCACGGTATGGGAGGAGGCGATTCTTTTTCTGCCCAAGGGGACACATATTCTAGGGCTTTCTGCAACTATCCCCAATGCCAACCAACTAGGGGCTTGGATTGAATCTATCTCCCAGCCCATGGCTGTTGTAGAACACAGGGAAAGGTCAGTCCCCTTACGGCACATGTATTTTAACAACCATTGCCAGGCAGTGGAAAGCCGAGATTTTCTGCAGGCTATGGTGGAGGGGCCATCCTTGGATGCGGATACCAAAGGTGGTACTCTAAATTGGGACGAACTCTACTTGAATCATTCCAGTGCCAAGGGCAATAGGTCACTTACCACCCACTTGGATCTTGTGCGTTTTGTAGCAGCAAATCGCCTTTTTCCCTGCCTTTACTTCGTGTTCAGCCGAGAAGGTTGCGAAGAAAAGGCCAAAGAATTGTCTTCTACTGCTGATTATCTTTCCCCCAGGGAGAAGGAAGCAATTCGGGTGACCATTCGCCACACCTTGCGGGAAGCGGGGCTGACCGCCAACGACATCCCCAGGTATGGTGTCTGGCAAAAGCAATGGCTACGGGGAATCGGGGTACACCACGCAGGGCTCTTACCCTTGGTGCGGGAGATCACAGAAAATCTCCTGGAAAGGCGGCTCCTGAAGGTAATCTATGCAACTGAGACTTTTGCCGTTGGGGTAAATATGCCAGTTAGAACAGTCTGCTTCGATACATTGGTGAAATACGATGGTGAAGAGCTAAGGCCACTTACCCACAATGAATACTTCCAGATGGCAGGTAGGGCTGGCCGCCGAGGCTGGGATAAGCTAGGTACAGTCATTTCACGGATGGATGCAATCACCCCCAAATTGCCCGCCTGGGACGAGAATCAAATCGAACCCATCCGGAGTCGGATCAATATCTCGTTTAATCTCATCGTTAACCTGTTGGCTCGTTTCACACCACAGGAAATAGAGATTCTGCTCGGCAAGACCTTGTCCAACTTCCAAAACGATCAGGGCTTTCCAGAAGCTCGGGGGACGGCTCATCTTCTGGATGATTTCAACGGGAAATGGGTATTACTACAGGAGCTAGGATATCTTAAAGAGACTGAGTTGCTCCCAAAAGGTGACATTTGCCGGAATATCTATGTACAGGAGATCTTGGTCACCGAGCTAGTTGCAGGTAAGCTAATTGACGAGCTCGAGCCAGCAGACCTAGCGGGTCTTGCGGCAGCCATAGTCTATTCCCCAAGATCTGACGACCCCACCTTCACTCTTTCACCGCCCAGGTGGATGCCGACTATAGATCTCATCCAAGAGAAGCTATGCAAAATCGATCACCATCGTCTAGCAACACCTTTTGCCCTCTACCCTGCCATTGCCCCAGCCATCACAGCTTGGACCAAAGGCTTAAGCCTGAATGATATCATGAAAAAGCACCCCCTGGATCCTGGGGATTTAGTCGGTGTCTGTCGCCAATCTATTGACTTGCTTAGGCAGATCATGACAACGATAAACTCAAGGCAAACCCGAGATAAGCTCACTACTGCCATCACCGCTCTAGATCGGGGTGTTGTGCGGGTAGCGGTGAACTAGCCTGGAATGCAGTTACACTAGCTAAAGCTCTAGAACTATAGGCGGTGTTTGGCAAGACCCCAAGCTGCAGGAATTGCCATTCCGAATACGAATATGTCTATCCAGAACCTAGCTTTACTTCAGGGTTCGGACAGTAGTGAGGGAGGATTCTCCATGGAAAATGGAAAGCAGTTACTGACTATAGACGATGTGCTTGGTTTTTCACAAAATGATGTCCGCAATCTTTACAAAGAATACGTTAATCCTGGCTTGGCTCAGATGATGGGAATACTGAATTTCGACAAGCGCTTTGTAAAAGCCGAAGGCGTACAGGTCTGGGACGAAGATGGCAATGCATACCTAGACTTTCTAGGAGCCTATGGGGCTCTCAATCTAGGCCATAACCCACCAGCCGCAAAGAAAGCTTTGGAGGAGGTACAAGAATGGCCCAACCTTCTGCAAGCGAGCCTCAACGGCATGACTGCGGCCTTGGCCCACAATTTGGCCCAAATTACACCAGGTAGGCTACAAAGAACGTTTTTCTGCAATAGTGGTGCCGAAGCTGTGGAAGGTGCCCTGAAAATGGCCCGTATTGCCACAGGGCGACAAAGAATCGTTTATTGTGAAGGAGCTTTTCATGGCAAGACCTTTGGTGCCTTATCTGTTACTGGGCGAAGTAAGTATCAAGAGCCATTTGCTCCCTTAGTGCCTGGCTGCCAAGCTATACCGTATGGTGATGTCATTGCTTTGGAAAATGTCCTAGCAAAAAAAGATGTAGCGGCTTTTATCGTAGAGCCCATCCAAGGCGAGGGTGGTGTGATTATACCACCTGATGGCTATCTGGCCAAGGTGAGAGAGCTTTGCTCCCGATATGGGACTCTGTTCATCGCAGATGAGATTCAGACCGGCTTTGGCCGCACCGGGAAGCTCTTTGCCTGTCAGCATGAAGACGTGGCCCCTGATATCATGTGTGTAGCAAAGTCCCTCGGTGGAGGGGTTATGCCCATTGGAGCTACCATTACTACTGCGGAGGTATGGGATCGGGCCTATGGACCCATGGATAAAGCACTCTTGCATACTTCCACCTTTGGTGGGAATACACGGGCGGTGGCTGTAGGTATTGCCTCACTAAATGCCATTATTGAGGAGGATCTTCCCCGGCGGGCCGAGGTAAATGGCCAGTATCTACTTAGGCGTCTTGGTGAGCTACAAGATAGACACAACCTGATTACCGATGTTCGAGGCCGGGGCCTTCTAGTCGGTCTTGAGTTTGCCAAACCTAAGGGCTTCATGAATAAAATCACCAAGGGAGCTGTTAGTAAGCTGTCGGAAGAGTATCTCGGTGCCATGGTTGCCGGTGACCTGCTTAATCGCCATCAGATTATTACCGCTTATACCCTAAATAACCCCAATGTGATTAGACTAGAACCACCGCTAATCGTCACTAAGGAACAAATCGATCAGGTGATCGAGGCGCTAAACGAGACTTTTACCCGTAACCGCAGCCACATTCAGATGGTCATGACCAGTACCAAAACTGTTGTAGGTAGCCTTTTTGGGAAGAAATAACAGAGCCCTTCTTCGAATTAGCAAAGTGGAATACTCATAGCCCAGCCTAACTGGCAAGAGCTGCGGGCATTCCACTTTCGTTTCAATCCATCATGAAGGTCGTTCTTGGTGTCTTGGCACAGGGGTCTTTCCTTAGATTAGATCCTCATCACCAGCTATTTTGTCAGTCACTAGACCTTGCACCAGATCAATCAAATCATCCAGTGTCTCTATATCTGCCAGAGCCAAGGTATCAATAGTGATACCAAACTCACCTTCTAACTCATCGACTAACGCGGCAAGCTCATCGTCCTCCAGCCATCCACCAGCTTCCTGCCGGAGAATATCTCGGGGTGTGATGGTGTTCTCCAACGCTCCGGAGAAGCTGGAAATGATCTCGACAATTCTATCTTCTAGACGACCATAAAGATCCATGCTCCGCCTCCTTCTCCACCATAAATCCTAGCAATCCGTGCTGTATTATGCCCACACCCTAATTGGAGCATGACAGACGATAGCTGGAAGAAACATGTGATGAAGGCAGAGCCATTTTGCTTTAGAAATCGCAGCCAACATTCTCCGACCATAGTTCGAGGAAGCTCATCAGCTCAGTAGGCTCGGGACTCCGCATATTCCGGACATAAAACCCCGATGTTCCTGTGCCGGTAATCAGGCATTCCTGGGGCGGTAGTCCCAGAACCTGGCCAAGGCAGAAACCAGCATTAAAGTTGTCACCAGCACCTGTGGTGAGCCTAGGATTGGCGGTATAAGGTCCATTTATGTGGAAAAACTCACCGTTGACCACAGTACCTGCCTCGGTCACAGGATGAACTACCACACAGTAAATGCCTAATTCATCGGCGATAGCACGAGTTACCTCTTCTAGGGTCACAAGCTCAGGTCGATCACCGAGTTCGAGCCCTAGCACAGTGGCGATAGCAGAAGCCTCTTTTCGGTTCAGACCCAGGATGACGCGGTAGTATTGCTCAAACCGCTGGATCATCTCCATTGCCCCTGCGATATCTTCGGTACTACGCTTCTCGGGATCGGCTAGATCGAAGAAGGCCAATGGTCTATTGGTCATCTTTACCTTAGGCAAGACCTCACTCTGTAGTTTTTCCCAAATGTCATTCATGTACGGGATCATTGTCCAGTTTACCATACTAACCAGGTGTGATCGGGAAAAGACCTCCACCATCTTATCCAAAGGAAGCTGGGATGTGATGTTTTCCCAGTTCACTTCTTTCAGGATCTCAATCTTGCCTAACATGAGCTTACCATCGGTAAACTCCAACGCGTCGGTATGACCCGGATCACAAATGGAATAAGTCTCACAGGCATCGGCTAGTTCTCGGAATACCGGGTGAATATCTGGGTGACCAAGACACCCAACATAAGTCACATTTACCCCAAAGCTATTAAGGGCATTGGCCATAATCGGGCCATTGCCACCGAGTTTCATCTGTTTGGGGATTAACTCGATATTCGTGCTTAGCCCGGCTGCCCGACCAATTCGTTCCGCCAGCTCACCGATGGTTTCTACCCGTGTGTAGGTTTCAAAGTCCACCCGTTTGTCTACTACGTGGATGATCTCGTCTACAAACCCGTCAAATCCTACAAAGCACTGGAGTTCGTCTGGCTTCACCGTAACACTCTCGAGCGTTCCTAGAGTTTGCAGGATCAATTCTTTGTCTTTAGTCTGTGCCATGCGGCCTAACCCTCCCCATATCATCAGCTCACTGTTTTTTTCTTTGCTTGGTCTCCTCTTTCCTGCCACCCTTATCTCCCATCTCTGGAAGACAGTCACTTTAATGGTGTCACCGGCCCCTATGAAATCTGTAGATCCCGCCTAAGGAGTGCTTTGCAGTCGGAGGCATGGGCCATAGCCGCCTGCATCTCTAGTCGAGCCGTACCTTTAGCTCTGAGCCGCATTCTGATTGTCTGATCATCGAACTCTACCTTTACACCATCCACTACCCCACTACTTCCCCGATCGAAACTCTTGGCTAGCCGTAGAATCAGAGATAACAGCATAATGCGGCGAAAGTCCTCTCGCTGTAAAGGCCCGGCTGGCTCCAAATACTCCCTTACTCCGTGTAGATAGTAACGTTCGTGGGAGGCGGCCACAAAGGCACAAGTAACTAGCTCTCTATGGGTTAGACCATTGATCCTGGCATTATTTAACATGTAAAAGGTATGCTGATAATGATTTTCTTGATTTACCGCGATACCTATATCATGCAACAACGAGGCCACAATCAACAATCGGCGTTCATAGGTGTCCAGTCCGTGTAATGGACGCAGTTGATCGAATAAAGATAAGGCCAGGTTATTTACATGCCGAACATGGAAGCTTTCTATATTGTAGTAGTGGATCAGGTTCTCAACGCTGTGCATTAAGGGGCTAGGAAGAATCGGATCCTGCGTTTCCCGAGCCAAGTACTGGAAAAGTAGCCCATCCCTAAGACCGCTTCTACTCGTGATTAACTGTTTGATATCAGCCACTTTTAGTAGGTGGTTGATTACGGCAATACCTGCCACAATCACGTCCGCTCTCTCTAAAGACATACCGGGAATACGCAGACGGCCCTGTATATCCAGGTCAGCCAATCGCCGATATATATCCGAAACGGCCTCTGGTTGAAGCTCATATCCATGGGTGATATCTGGTTTGTAGCCACGCCTTCGCCGGTCGATCCTGGCCAGTGTACGAGCGGTTCCCCCCAGGGCCACCACTGTGTCGTATTGTGATAGCCAATCAAGTCTCGCCAACTCCTCGGTCAGAAATTCCTCCAATTCCGCCAATGCTTGAGAATCAATCGGATCGCTGGTCAGAAATCCGTCAGTCAGTGTCACTATGCCAAAAGGCAACGTAGCCGAAGCTTCCTTTAATCGATTGCGATAACCTACTAGCTTCGTGCTACCCCCACCTACATCCACAATTAAGCCGGTCTCGGGCGCGACGCTATTGACCACCCCAACATAGTCTAGATCCGCCTCTTCTTCACCGGTCAGCACTTTTACATTGATACCGGTTTCCCTGTATAGCTTGAGTAAGAACTCTTCGCGGTTAGGTGCTCTTCTCACTGCCGCAGTCGCTACCGCGATAACCGTATCCACCTGCCGCACCTTACACAACCGCGCAAAAAAAGCCAAGGTCTCTAAGGCGTGTTCCTGCGACTTTGGGTTTAACGAACCATCTGGCGCTGTATTCTCCACCAAACGCACAGTCTCTTTGACATTTTCCATTTGATGGTACTCACCCTCTGGCCCGATATCCATGATAATCAGGCGTACGGAGTTAGAGCCCATATCAACAATAGCTATTCGCTCCATGGTAGCACCTTCCCCATTTGATCAGGTTGTGCCACAAGCAATGCGCCAATCAATATACTTATGCAATACTTCTACTAGTTTCTCCAGGTAGTCTTGATCAAGTCCTGAGAAACGCCCCTCATAGGGGGAATCCAAATCCAAGACTCCCCACACCTTCCCCCCCTGGATAATCGGTACCACGATCTCCGAGCGAGAGGCCTCATCACAGGCTATATGACCGGGAAACAAATGCACATCCCGAACCACCTGGGTTCGTTTCTCTCGGGCCGCTGTGCCACAAACACCGCGGCCCCATGGGATCCGCACACATGCCACTTTCCCCTGGAAGGGCCCTAGAACAAGCTCACCTTGTTTGTGTAGATAGAACCCAGCCCAGTTCAAATCAGGCAGGGTATGAAATAACACTGCCGCTGTATTGGCAAGATTGGCAAGCCAATCGGTTTCCGGTGCTAGCAATGCTTCTGTTTCTTCCAGTAGAGCCTCATAGGTAGTCTGGGCCCCGGGCCCTATCCATGCCTGACCATCGTGCATGACGATCCTCCGCTTCTATTTCTTTGACCATGGCAAAGCCCAAGCCAGGGACTTTTTTTCTTTTTTCCCGCGCCTGGTTTTACGAACCAAGACTTCAATGTTATCTGCAACCACCCTAGCTAGGCGAACCTGTTCATTAGCGTTCTCTGTGGTATGCTCAATATCCTCCAAGAGGTGCTGATTCATATCTACCAATTGCTGCATACTGGCAGAAATTTCTTGCAGCTGGGCATTAATCTGTAGCATCGCCGCCATGGCCTCTTCATAGCTAGTGTTAGCATCGACTGCTTCCTCTTCCTGACTAGAGGCTACTTCTGTTACACCCTCCATTAGACTCTTGATCTGGGCAAACGAAACAGACACCTGTCCCAGCACATCGGCAATCTGCCGAGCCATATTCTGTACCTGCTCTGTTCCAGTGGCAGTACTGGCGATAAATGATCCGATCTCATCAGCTGCATCTTGAATGCTGTCAGTGATGGCTCGGATTTCATCGGCCGCGTTTTTGCTGTCATCGGCCAAGGACTTAATCTCAGTGGCTACCACCTGAAATCCCCGACCGGCATCGCCGGCTCTCGCTGCCTCTATGCTAGCATTAAAGCTAAGTAGTTGTGTCTGTTTGGCAATTTCGGTGATCCTAGCTGTCATCTGATTGACTTGACCGATAGCCTCCTGGAAGGCCTTGGCCCTCTCACCGGCTGTCCGGGCACTCTCGGTATTACGAGTGGCCACCGCCACGGTCTCATTAACAGATACATTTCCTTCATGTATGTCACTTTCCAGTTTCTCAATCATGCCAAAAGTCCCCCTGGCTGACTCTAGGGTCTGCTGGGAGCTTTGTGCCAGTCCACTGATCACCATATTGACACGCTCTAGATTCTCGGAGGCTACCCTAGAGCTACGGGAGGAGACCTCATCGATTACAGCCTCTGCTTCAGTTACAGCGGCAGCCACCTCATTGGCCCGTTCTTTCATGGCATTGGCCCTTTCCATGGTGGCCACAGCCCGGCCAGTAGCATGATCTGAGGTTCCCGCGATAACCCTATATACCCTTCGTACCCCTCGACTCATGACAATCCCCAAAATCAGGATCAGGATTAAGGCAACCCCACCCACTATGCCTAGGGTTTTGTATGTCTGTTGAACTGAAGCATCCGTTTCCTCCAGTAGAGCATTGACCCGCATCCATATATCCATATTCATATTGGAGCTTTCCTGAGCAATACTATTCATGTAGATGGGCAAGATGGTCAACGCCTCTGCCCTCTCATCATCATCTACTATGTCTTTGATCCGATCGAGCTCTTTAGATAATTGTGCATGGGCTTCTTGTATGTTTTGAATGGCATATTGGTATTTCTCCTCACCCTCTGCCATTCGGGAGAGCATTGACACACTAAAACCTAGATTGCTAAAGTCCTGAGTGACATCGGCAAGTATACCCCACTTGTAGTATGAGTTCAGTTTCTGGTACAAATTAGCTTGAGATTGTTGAATGTCTGTAGCTGTAGATGAGGCAAACTGCATGATCCTCATGTACTTCGAGCCTAGGTCATCCACACACGTACGTAGGTTATTGATATTCCAAAGAAGCAATCCAGTAATAGCGAAAGTAATAACGAGGAAAATCGTTACGCTCACTTTCACCAGACGGAGAATAGGCCAGCCACGTGTCATATTTTGATCCGTTTTCTTCTTCTGTCGACGTTTGCCCAACCGAAAATTGATTTTTGGGAACCGCATTTGCCTACTCCTTTCGACAACCATTATGTCAAGAGGTATATTCTCCCAAAATCAATTCGACACTAGATGCCAGAAACCTCCAATGGACCGAAGTAAAGTGGGTTTTTCCGGCACCTGCCTAAAGGAATATACTATTAGGCCATCGAATTCACGTTAATGTAGCAAAATGCAACGCCAGTCGAGACCAGTAGCGGCCAAGGGTTGGAGGCTAAAGCGTATGGGAATGGCAGATAGCTTGGCTCAGATCGGCCACCGGGGTGCTATGGGCCATGCACCCGAGAACACATTAGTGTCATTTAATTTCCACCGAGCTGCCCAAATCGGCCGTTACCAAACTTGATGCCGAGTAAAAAGCAGACCCCTTGCCTGTTTCGCCTGGTTTTTCCTGTCATTGGCTTTGCATTTTCTGCAAAGCAAGGGTATAATATATCTGCTGATAGATCTTGTAGGCAGATAGAATGAGATAGCCTACACGTTACAAGATGTCTAGGGGAGTAGCTCAATTGGCAGAGCACCGGTCTCCAAAACCGGGGGTTGCGGGTTCGATTCCTGTCTCCCCTGCCATTACCGCTAGTAGGCGGTAGATAACGGTAGACGCCAAGACTCAAGTTTACTGGGCAACCGCTGGCGACCTTTCCAGGGCGCTAGAGGAAAGTTGGGACTGGCCTTGCCTGTCTCAGGCAAGAAAGTTGGTGCACAGCGCAAGCTGTGGCAGGGTGACCTGACGGTGGCGAACCTGTCCCTTTGGGACACAAGT
>JAAYSL010000107.1 GCA_012518315.1 Bacillota bacterium
TGTGACTTTGGCCGATACCCTTGATGGTGCTTTATACCAGGTACATTTTGGTCCATTGATGGCTTCTACCTGAGCGGTATCGTGATAAAGCGTCACCCGAATGCCCCAGACCTCTCCCGGAGCGATCTCAGTATATACAGCCATTTTGTCAGTGGGGCGGGTCCATATCCCTTGGGTAAGGAGTCTGTGCATAGTTTCTCATCCCATCATTAGTCTGTAGTGTCGGCTGATGATCCGGTTTCTTGAATAATGACGGGATTCCTGCCAAAAGGCCATACTTATTGGAGTTGACTGTAAGCTGGATTTGTAGTTAAGACCGTGGGTGATCCGTTGATTCGTTCTCTTCCATTCCCCGCAGCTTGCCTAAAAGCCCGCTTTCCTGTTCGAGGCAAGTCGGGCAGCGTACTACACCAGAGACTAGGTCAAAGTGGGGATTGTTGGTTTCCTGGCCGCATTTCATGCAGATGTAGTTTGTCATACACTCACCTCCCCAGATTTGCGAAAGAGTCCGGCAGTGGATTGTCCATGTGGGCGAAACCTGATCTACCTGGGTTTCGCCCACCCTTGATTAGATTATGCTAGCCCGATCCATGATGCAACGGTCTAGTAAACGCGGATGGTCCAATCCAGACCATTGTTGTTATCCCAGTTCATGGCACTGTCATGGAAGCAGAAGTTTACTTCGTCTCTGGCTGAAGCCCTAATCATGGAATGGAAGGCGCCTGTCTGATTGCGCATCATTGGCACTGTGGCAGGATTTTGCCAGCCATCCGCTCCAAAGTGCAGATATACCTGGTCTGCCCCACTTTTCTGTAGGAGACCATCATAGTTTATGGTGATATCCTGATTCTGATAAGGATTACTGGGGTCCACCGAGACTCCGTGGATTAGATGCATGGGCTCAACTCCTTTCATTAGATTCACAGAGTTAGTTTGCCCGTGGCCTTAGCTAGACATGCACTCTATCGGGCCGTATTCTATAGGCTATTAGGCAGGATTTCCGGTCTTGGTGGGCGATACCAAGCTTGGGAAAAGCAGGATTGTAGGTCTTAGTGGAGTATTGGACAGGGGTAATAGGTGGAACCCTAGATCAGAAAGAGACCCTAGGGTACTATTCGCTTGGGACTTGGGAGGAGGTCTGATTTTGCTTACTATGAGTAGAACCGTGGAGCAGAAGTATAGAGATAAACTAATGACACCAGAGAAAGCTGTATCCAGGATAGAAAGCAACTCCACGGTTATTCAACCACTAGGTGCCGGTGAGCCCCCGGCCTTGCTAAAAGCCATAGCCGCTGCGGTCAAAGCCGGTAATCTGCGTAATTTGACTATGCATGCAATGTTGCCACTAGCTAACACGCTACAGACAGTGCTTGCTCCCGACTTGCCCCAGGAGATCAACTGGGAATCATATTTCTTTAGTGGGGTAGATCGCAAAGCCTACAAGGAAGGAAGGGCTACCTACACACCCAACCTTTTTTACCAGGCACCCCGGATTTTTTCCGAGTTTCGCCAGATTGATACGGCCATTACTGCTGTCTCTCCCATGGATCGTCATGGCTGCTTTGGTTTAGGCGTATCGGTAGATTATAACCTGGAGGTATGTCGCAAGGCTGGCCAAGTAATTGTCGAGGTCAATCCTAACATGCCCCGTACCCATGGTGCTGGGTTTATTCATATCGATGAGATCGATGCCATAGTGGAAAACGAGGCTCCACTACCTGAGTTGGCGCCACCTACCTTTGGCCCTGAAGAAGAAAAAATCGGTCAGCTAATTGCGGAGATGATACCCAATGGGGCTACTCTGCAGCTTGGTATTGGTGGTATCCCTAGTGCAGTGATCAAGTATCTCATGGATCATCGGGATTTGGGCATTCATACAGAAATGCTCAGTGATGGTCTGATGGAGCTAATCCTTGCCGGGGTAGCGACGGGTCGCTGCAAGACAATTCATCCATACAAGGCCATTATCGCTTTTGCCACCGGCACCCGCCACCTGTATGATTTTTTAGATGATAATCCCTTAATTGAAGCCCATCCGGTGCAGTATGTGAATAACCCACAGGTGATTGCAAAAAACCATCAACAGATCGCAATTAATGCGGCCCTACAGGTCGACCTAACCGGTCAGTGCTGTGCCGAATCCTTTGGTGTGAAACAGTATAGTGGTACCGGAGGCCAGCTGGACTTTACTCGAGGTGCCTTTGATTCACCGGGAGGCAA
>JAAYSL010000108.1 GCA_012518315.1 Bacillota bacterium
CCATATTGATGTGATTCAAGAGCAGCCCACTTCTTTAGAGGAATACGAATCACCACCAAAAACTAGCCTTACCTTAACGCCAATGGGATATGATATAATATGTGGGACTTTCGCGGACCAACCTGTCTTCCAGCTGTCGGCTCCGCATAGGAGAGGATATAACCTCATGAGTGAAGAACAGCAGACTAATCAGAGGAGCCCTGTCCAGCTGAGGCGCAGTGCCCTGGTGGGTGTGGCTTTCAGTGTCCTCGGGCTTTATGTCGTCCTGCAGCTAACTGGAGGCATCCATTCATGGGCAGAGTTTGCGCGTCTCGATCCAGTTGTGCTCGGTGCCGCCTGTGGTCTGGTGGTACTCACGTGGTTTCTCGATTCGTTGCGAATGAAATTCTTGATCCGCTCACTTGGGGGCGATCTAGGTATTCTAGACGGTATGCGGATCTCCATTCTGGGAGCGTTTGTCTCTAATGTGACTCCCTTTGACTCAGGCGGTGAGCCTATGCAAGCATACCTCCTGACTGAAAAGGGTCTAACTGCCGGGCAATCTACAGCTGTGATTGCCACAAAGACTATCTGCAATGCGCTGGCCCGTGTCACATTGGGCTTAGCTGCTTCGGTATGGCTTTTTTGCTTTGCCGATTTTTGGATCATGCCAAGAGCCATGTACATCATCCTTGGCATTGGTGTCATCCTTTATTTTTCGGTGTTTGTCCTATCCCTTTATCTGGTCTTTCATCCGGAAAAAATCAAGGTGATCGTCGTTCCGGCTGTACGGAACAAGTTTACGCTGCGGTTCTTTAAGCCCGAAAAACTAGACCTAATCCTTGAGCGGATTGATCGCGAACTGCGGGAGTTTCGCAAGGCATTGCAGGAATTCATCAAGAATAACCGTTTAGTGCTTTGGCTAGTAGTGATCCTCAGCTATGCATGGTGGATCGCAATTACGATAGTTCCCGCTGTTATACTCGTGGGCCTTGGCATGCAACCGAAGTTCATGCAGGTGATGGCCATCACTTTAATTTTTTACCTCGCGGCTGCCTATGCCCCGACACCGGGATCGAGTGGTGCAGCTGAGCTTGGCTTTAGCCTATTATTCCGCAGTGTGATCCCACACGGACTCATCGGCCTTTTCGTCACTTTATGGCGGGGGTTCACATATTATCTGAACTTGGCCACGGGAGGCATCTTGATGGCCATCGGAATTGCCCGTAGAACCCCTCGGCCTGCCAAGGGGCCCAAGGCTAAGGAAGAAAGGCCAACCTGTACACAAAAGCACGAGACTATTGCCGTGGAAAGAGCAAATTCGAACACGGCTTCCCGTCCCCCCGCGTCTTAAGGTACCACCGCTAACCACGGAAACCGCTAGACTTCACATTTGTTGCATACTGCCGTGATCTTTTCTGCCCCCTCTGCAAACTAGCTCTCCCCACCCATTTATGCCCACCCCCTCATCCGAAGGACTTTACCCCTCATGCGTCAAATACAGTTTAATACTGAACAAACTACGTGTGAGTAAGGAAAGGACAGCGACCCACATGGTCGATGACGAAGTGCGGCTTAACAAACTGGCACAACTCGTGGCAGCTATATCTCTAGCTCTTGCCTTAGCCATTACCTATAGATTTGGAGCAAACTACTTGCGTTTTCTTCATTGGACAAGTGATACCCATGCCGACCTTGTATATGCTGTGGCATGTGATACACAGGATGGGGGTGAGCTTTCCCTCACAGTTGAGCTCAGTGCTCCCGCCATAGGCTTTCGTGCCGCGATTGAGTCCATGGAATTCTCACTAAACAGTTCTGAAGGTCACTATGGGTATTATCGGATTGTGATGCCAGACGCAGTACCCCTTTCCACCATGGAAGATAGCGAGCCTTTGAGGCTATCATTTTCCAGACACATTCCTCCTCAACACTGGCCTAGTCTGCGAGATAGCCAAGGGCCACGACTGGAAGGCAGACTGATTGTGCGTCTTTATTTGCCCGGTAGAGAAGTACCGACCAGAATACCGCTATCTGGCCCTGTACTACTGAGAGGAGACCCGCTGTGACCAAATCAGTCAAGATAGCCTTTTACCTGGTGTTGACATACGGGCTTATCGGTGCAATAACTGATGGGGTGGCCTGTGCAGCTATCTCACTCAAATCGTTTTTGTCCATACCTATCTGGATACCCTTTTTGCCCGCTGCTCTGGCTTGGATAGCGGCGGGAATGCGAGGCATAAAGCCAGAGGGCCTCATATGGGTAGGGGCAATATCCCTAATCGGAGGCCCCATAATCGCTGCCAAGGCCGTGGCAATGCCTATGTCCTCAGCGGAAAGCATGGCTGCAAACTTTAGCACCATCAGGCAGGCATTAGCCATATCGTTGGTAGTAATGCTACCGCTCTGCTTTATGTGTATCCTTGTCGGGGGTATGCTCAGAGGAGCTGTGATCAATCGCGCGCTCCGACTGCCCAGGAGCAGGAGGCTGTGATAATGGTCACATAATCGTGGTGTGTGTATGTTAACATACAATATTCAACTTCCCGTGTCTCTAGGTGCGAAAGGCTTCTCTCGTTTATGCCTGGAAGCAGGATTTGGTTGTGTAAGTGCCGAATGACGTCCAAAGCCGTGGAAAAAGGCAAATTACTCGCTGACTAGACAGCGGCCGAACGTCAATTGAGGGGAGGAAACATATAGGTAGTTCCCAACACCCGTGTTTTGGATTGATGACTTACTTAGAAGGAGGCAATAGATTATGCGTAAGAGAGTTCATTTACTGATTGCACTGGTTCTAGCTCTTTCACTGGCGCTTGGTGTTGTGGCAATGCCGGTGGCTGCCGCCGTAGAGTTCAATGATTGGGGTCCCCGGGTTGATGAAATCATCATGCCGGTGATCAAGGAGCAAACTGCTCGCAGGATCGCTTTTGAGCGGGGAGAGAGTGTTGTCTGGTCTGGCCTAACCCAACCGGCCGACATTGACCAGGCAAAGTCCTTGGATTTTGCAGATATGAGGATGACCCTGGGCTTCCACATGTTTTATCTTTGCTTCAACATGCGTGAAGCGCCCCTTGATAATATAGCTCTCCGTCAGGCAGTGGCCCATGCCGTTGACCGGGATAATATCATCCGCACGCTGTTTAAGGGCTACATGCTACCGATGACCAGTTTCGTACCGCAGGCATCCGCGTTCTACAATGATGATGTTCCCACCTATCCATTTAGCTTAGAGGAGGCTGCTAGGGTTCTAGATGAAGCCGGCTACAAGCTAGACGCAACTGGCAAGAATCGGATCGATCCTAACACTGGCAATCTATTGCCAGAGATGAAGCTCCTTACTCCCACATATGAGGTTGCTCCCACCTCGGCTGAACTAGGCAAGATGATTGCTGAGTCAGCTCAGAAGATCGGTCTGCCCATAGTACCGGAGCCCATGGACTTTAACGTCATGCTGGACAAAATCGATATGCAGGATTTTGACATGTATGTGCTGGCCTGGTCGCTGACCAGAAACCCAACCCACCTGGTGAACTTCTTCCACTCAAAGAACGATGTAGAAGCCGGCTACAATAACCCCGGTATCCGCAACACTAAGCTAGACGAGCTACTCAATCGGCTAGACATGGCACCGGATCTTAAGACAGCCAGATTTGCTGCTGACGCGGCTCAGTTGGTTCTTGCTCAAGAGATGCCATATGTGCCGCTCTATTCAAGGCCATACATTGATGCCTTCCGCAAGGATATGGTTGGTGGCTATGTGGACATGGCAGGTTATGGTGCAGCAAATAGCAAGAACCCCTGGACACCACTGAACATCCACCGTGTCGACGAAGCTGGAAATCCAGTGGAAGGCGGCACAATTCGCTGGGCACTTTCGGAAGAACCCGATAACCTTAACCCGGCAGTAGCCTCCAGCGCGTATGCTTGGGATGTCTTGGACAAACTCTTTGGCGAGCTCATAACCATGCACCCCGAGACCCTTGAGGATATGCCCTGGATGGCGAAAAAGTGGGATGTAGGTATCTGGGAGCCTGCACCTGGTAGGGAAGGCACCACAATCACTTGGTATCTAAATGAGGGTATGAAATGGTCTGATGGTGTTCCCTTTACAGCCGAGGATGTCAAGTTCACTATCGATTTCCTCAAGGATAACAAGGTACCACGTTACCTAAACTACACATCGGACATTGTCAAGGTAGAACTAATCGATGACTACACTGTCACTGTGTACTTTGATACAGTCAGCTACTGGCATCTCTACAATGCTAGCCTAGCATTCCTGCCCAAACACATTTGGAAAGATGTCACTGACTACAAGACCTTTGAGCCTTGGAACGAGCCTCACCCAACCATGGAGGGTTACACTAAGCTAGTTGGACATGGCCCCTTCGTCTTCAAGGAGTACCGTCCTGGCGAATATGTCAGGTTAGTGAAAAACCCATACTACTGGCGTGCTAACCCTTAAGGGATAAAGAGATTGGAGTCTGAATTAGATCGCCGCTGCGGGGTTAAGCCCCGCAGCGGCGGTTCCATGATGAGGCAGAACGAGGTGAGAGCGCTTGGGTTTCCGATCATACCTATTCAAACGTCTATTTTATGCTATCATAGTCCTTTTTGTTATTCTTACGTTCAATTTTGTTCTCTTTAGGGTAATGCCTGGTGATCCGGAGAAGATGATTATCGACCCCAACTTCACTCCGGAGGCAAAGATGGAACTGAGAAGGCAGTATGGACTAGATGATCCGATCATGACTCAGTATGTAAACTACCTGAAGTCATTATTGAGATTCGACCTAGGCCTTTCTTTTAGTACACGCAGACCTGTGTGGACTGAGCTCAAAGAAAGGCTGCCAAATACATTAGTCTTGTTCGTGGTTACCTTTATAGGTACAGCCACAATGGGTATATCACTGGGGGTCTACGCAGCAGCCAACAGAGAGAGATTCGCGGAAAGATTCGTGGTGGGATCCGGCCTTTTTGCCCATGCTGTGCCTGGCTTTTTCATTCAATTACTATTACTACTCCTGTTTGGCTACTATTGGCCAATCCTACCTATCCACGGTACAATGAGTGCCCCCCCTCCAGATGGCGGTTTTGCACTTTTTCTTGATCGGCTATGGCATTTGATATTGCCTGCTGGTTCCAATGTTATTATCGGCTTTGGCTCGTGGGCTTTATATACCCGCAATACTATGCTGGAGGCCCTCTCACAGGACTATATAATCACCGCCAGGGCTAAGGGCATCGCTAAGGGAGACATTTTGTATCACCATGCACTGCGGAGTGTGTTACCTCCTATTGTCACGTTGATTTTTATGTCACTTCCTGGCGCCGTATCTGGAGCAGTCATTACTGAAAGTATCTTCTCTTGGCATGGTGTTGGTAGATACCTACTAGATGCCACATTGAAAATGGACTATCCAGCGGCACAGGGAGCATTCTATTTGATAGCATTATCTGTGATTATATCAAATCTATTGGCGGATATCGCATACGGTCTAGTTGACCCAAGAATCCGCGTTGGGGCAGGTGGTCAAGGGTGAGGACTAGTCAGAAAACATCACAGAGACTGGAAGCAGCTAGAGCAGCAGCATCAACAGCTCCGAAGCCGCTCACGTTTTGGGAGCAATACAAACGTAAGCCACAAGGCATGATAGGACTGGGTATCGTCCTTGTCTATGTACTTGTTGCCATATTTGCCCCCATCATTGCTCCATATGACCCGATGAATGACCTTTATCTTGCAGACAGTATTGCCGCTCCTGCGTGGATGTCAAAACTCGGTGGAAAGTATCAGGGATTGCCACCTACCCTACGATTCTCTCTTGGATATGATGAATGGAAAATTGAAAAGGCCCAAGGTGTTGATATCTCCCCATGGAAGCAGGATACAGTTGATGGCATTGAGATTACTATCCCTGCGACCGCTAAAGAGCCGGAGGAAACAACCGAGGTTTCAGAAGCAGAAGACAACCCGTGGATAGGTAGCTTCAAATGGGATCCCTTTGGTTCCGATAATGATTCGAATGAATCGATGGAAGTAGCCCCGACAGGTGAAGCCCTAGAGTCTAGACAAGATACGGAGTTTAATTACAGTTTCAACTACCTATATAAGAAACCCCAGACCTTTAGTGCCAGCTTTCGTTATGACATTGATGCACCTTCCGATGCAACGACACTAATGGGGCTAGAACTGATTACGCCTAGTGGCAAGGTATTCAGTCTGTGGGAGACCAGGGCCCGAGGCCGAGTTGCGGCAGCTAGAGCACTGGCAGATGCCCGGGATCTTGACCTCAAGACGCGTCTTGGCATTTCCTTTTTCGATGAGCCTACCGATGTAGTGTTTGCTGAACAAGGCGATTATACAATCCGCTTGCGTGCCAATACAGAATCGTCAACAGAGCCTGTGACCATTCGGCTGCAACCTGTCGAATTCACAGTATTCGGGATGGTACATGGCTTGCTCGGTACCGACCACCTTGGTTCTGATCTTTGGTCACAGCTTGTCTATGGTACCCGAATCGCACTAGCTATCGGCCTTTCCGCTGCATTCATTGCTGTGGTCATAGGAACATCCGTAGGCCTAGTCGCGGGATACCTGGGTGGTATGGTAGATGAGGTGCTGATGCGGATAGTAGATGTTTTGCTGGCTGTACCCACGATGCCCATTCTCATCATTTTGGGTGCCTTATTTGGCAAGAGCATCTTTAATGTCGTTATTCTTTTAGCCCTTTTCTCGTGGATGGGTATTGCGCGAATCGTTAGGGCTCAGACACTGTCCTTGAAGGAGCGTACCTTTGTTGAGGCAGCTAAGTCCTCAGGTGCTGGTAGTGGTTATATCATGTTATCGCATATTTTGCCTAATACTGTTCCACTAATCTTCGCAAATCTGGTTCTAAGGATTCCTAGTGCTATCCTTACAGAAGCTTCATTGAGCTTTCTTGGACTAGGCGACCCCCGGGTTCCGACTTGGGGCAGGATCCTGCAAAACTCCAGGCAATTCGGAGGCTTTACCAAAATGGCCTGGTGGTGGTTATTGCCTCCAGGATTAGCACTTACATTTCTGAGCTTGGCCTTTGTGTTTATTGGAAACTCAGTTAATGAAATTCTTAATCCACGACATAGGGAGAGATCGTAACCATGGCCCTACTAGAAGTAAAAGACCTGAAAATGTACTACCGCACCCTCCGGGGCCATGTCCGAGCGGTCGATTCCGTTAGCTTCGAAATCGAGCGTGGAAAGGCTCTCGGCATTGCCGGGGAGTCCGGTTGTGGAAAGTCCAGTATGGCATCGGCAGTCTTGCGCCTGCTTCCCTCCAACGGTGCGTACCACGGTGGCAGCGTTTTCATGGATGGACAAGACCTGCTGAAAATGCCAGAAGAGCAGTTCCGTAAGGAGATCAGATGGAAACGGATCTCCATGATCTTCCAAGGGGCAATGAATGCTCTTAACCCAGTACACAGAGTTGGAGAACAGATTGTTGAGGCTATCTTGAGTCATGAAGATGTGACTCGGACTGAGGCTGTGGAAAGAGCAGAGGAGCTCTTGGATCTAGTGGGAATAAACCCACAGCGTTTTTCTGAATATCCACATGAGTTCAGTGGTGGCATGAAACAGCGGTCTGTGATCGCCATGTCTTTAGCTTGCCATCCTGATCTGATCATAGCTGACGAGCCCACAACAGCATTGGATGTTATGGTCCAAGCACAGATTTTAAAGGCCATGGGTGAACTACGTGAGCGTCTAGGTCTATCCATGATGCTAATCACCCATGATCTATCGGTTATCGCGCAGACTTGTGACTCAGTTGCCATTATGTATGCCGGTAAAATCGTGGAATATGGCAGTGTAATGGATGTATATACTAATCCATTACACCCTTACGCCCTTGGCCTTTTGGGTTCATTTCCGAATATCAAAGCTGAACG
>JAAYSL010000109.1 GCA_012518315.1 Bacillota bacterium
AGGGTTAGATTCTGGCTTAAAATTAAACTTGGCTGCACAAGCTTTCCAACTTGCTGTTTAGTTTTCAAGGTTCAAGTCTTCCCGTTTCCCGGGCCAATCCGCCCGGCAAGTGTTGATTATATCAGCCCACCCCTGGCCTGTCAACCCCAATTTTCGCCCCACCATCCCTTACGCCCCATACCCCCTGGTTCCCGTCGACTTTCTCTGAGGCTAGACCAATTCACCATCCGTGGGATCAGTTTTGATTCACTGAATTTTTTGACTTTTTTCCAGTTCCCTCAAGTCGGGGTTCCAATTTAGGTAGACTTGGGGCACATCCCCCACTATCCATTGCTCAACGATAGGCACGGCACTGGAAATCTGTATATCCTTCTCCACCAAGGGTACAACAATCCGAACGGTAGTCCGGACATCCAGATAAATACGGTAAAAAGTCTGGTTGATCCCCTTCTCTAGAAATTCGATGCGGGGAATGGTGTCAACTGCTCCCACCGGGATGATCCTGACTGGTATTCTTGGCCCTAGTCCCGCCAGGATCTCAATCCCAGTAAGCTGACCCAAAGGCACCGGAATATCCTCATTGGCCGTGGTATTGATGGCACTTTGGATCCGGTTAGTCAAGTTAGATACGATACCATTGATCTTGCCCCACTCAAAACTAACCCCCACGATGCGACCGGATTGGTCGTTCTGAAAATGAACCAGTTGTGATGAGTCAATCCCTGTCACCATAATGGTCTGGATGGCGTTATTGATGGCACGAGTTGCGATATTGACCCCCCGTTGCTCTGCCCAGCGCCTCACCACCGGTCGGATCCGCAAATCTACGTACCAGGAAGCAATCACCGATGACACGATGAGAAAGAACAAAAGCAGACTCACCATGACCTGCAATTCATGCCAGTATCCCTTCCGACTTGGAGGTCGACTCCCCGGCCGCCAGCGTTTTCGCACCAGTTTTTCACCACCTAGTCTTGACCAGTACTCATATATATTCGGGCATCGGTGGTCTTAATGCCCTTTCCTCCAGGTGGTGCATGAGGAGATATAGCAAAACCCCGGCTCAATGATGCTAAGGTTACTTTCGGTTATTCACCCACTTAGGCCATGGTAATCCGGGCAAAACGCCGCTTGCCCACCTGGATAACGGTGTCGTTCTTTGGCGACCAGTCTAGATTCGCATCACTAACCACTTCTCCATCGATCCTGACTCCTCCCTGCTGGATTAGGCGCCGACCCTCTCCATTGGACGTGGCTAGCCCCGCCTTGACTAAAAGCCGTGCTATCCAAATTTTACCATGCTCCAGATCATCCAAAGTCAATACCACCTCGGGGATATCATCTGGAACCTGGTTTTCCTTGAACACTCGATCAAACTCGGCCTCAGCCTCCAAGGCCGCATCATGACTGTGAAATCGACCAACTATCTCCCTTGCCAAGAAGCGTTTGGCCTCCATGGGGTGCAACTTGCCGGTCTCTAGCTCCTTTGCCATAGTCTGGAGCTTATCTATCGGTACATCGGTAATCAGTTCAAAGTACATCATCATTAGTTCATCAGATATTGACATGGTTTTCCCGTACATCTCACTGGGAGAGTCCTTGAGCCCAATATAGTTGCCAAGGCTCTTGCTCATCTTCTCTTTGCCATCTAACCCAATCAAGATGGGATTGCATATACCTATTTGGGGCTCTAGATTCATAGTCTTTTGGAGGTCTCTTCCTACCAGAATGTTGAACTTCTGATCGATTCCACCAAGTTCAATATCCGCTTCGATGGCTACCGAATCATACCCCTGCATGAGAGGGTAGATCATCTCATGTAAGCTCAGGGGCATCTGATTCTCAAAGCGGTTAGCAAAATCCTCCCGCTCCAACATCCGGGCTAGCGTCATCTGGGACATGAGATTGATCACGTCGTGGAATGTCATCTTGCTGAACCAATCGCCATTGTATACTACTCGAGTCTTGGCGGGATCTAGAATTTTAAACACCTGATCTTGGTATGTGCGACAGTTTTCCAAAACCTGTTCATGGGTAAGCTGTGGCCTAGTCTTATTGCGACCAGAGGGATCCCCCACCATAGCTGTATAGTCACCGATGATTAGAATCGCTTCATGTCCCAAATCCTGCAGCTGTTTCAGCTTTAGCACGGGTATAATGTGGCCTAGATGTAAATCTGCCCCAGTCGGATCCACCCCCAATTTAGCCTTAAGGGGCTTCTTGGTTTGGCGGCACTTCTTTAGCTTCTCCTTTAGTTCTTCTTCTGGGAAGACCTCTTCTGTTCCCCGTTTGATTAGTGCCAGTTCTTCTTCCAATGATAAGACCTGTGTAGGCATTTGCCTTCTCCTTTCCGAAGCTCAAGATAAGATCGAGAGAGCCCCCCATCCTATAGGGACGAGAGGCTCCCGCGGTACCACCCTGATTAAGCAGCATGCGAACCATCTGGTCAAATCCACTGACCAGCAAGAGACATCAAAGAGATACACTGGCTTCGCTACCACTTCACTTAGACCGATAACGGCGGCTGCCGTCCCCACCTACTAAGGCACATAACTTGGTGTGTTGTTCGGCGGAAAAGCTCCGGAGTGTACTTCACATTACTCGGGCACCAGTTTACACCTGCCACCGGCTCTCTTTGAGTCCCCAGGAATGCTACTCTCTCCTTCATTGCTGCTTATACCAGTCGGCAAACCGGCCGACCTTTTGACTTTGCCTTTCATTCTAGCATATCGCTTAGCCAATCACAATACCCGATTGAGACCAATGCTAAAGGCCAAAGGCTTCCTTTAGCTGCCGCAAGAGTTTTTCATCGTCATCTGGTTCACTCTCCGGTGGTACCGATGGCTCATCGGCTCCTAGGTTTTGGGAGCCTTCACCTAGTTTGGGACCAGATGGAGGTGGCTCGGACGGAGCCTTCAATGGCACCTCTTCCCGCGGCTGTTCCTTAGGGGCTATTGACTCGTCGTCAGTACCAGGTAGTATATCGGAGTCTACCCCAGGCTTAACCGGCGGGTTGACATTCGAATCCTTCTGTGGCTGACCGATAAAGATATCTTTAATGTGATCTAGCAAAGTTTTCACCCGGGGTGAATACTCCTTAGGCTCAGTTCCCGCTATGAATATCTCATACCGCATATCCGCTTCCGGAATAGTGCCATTCTTACGGGCCAGAAGGCCGGTCTTGGTATCAATTAGCACACCTTCCACGATTCCCTCGGGCTTCACGAAATCTTCTGGGGGGACATCTCTTAGAGCCCGCCGCATGAACTGGCCCCAGAGATCGGCTGCATTCCAGCTACCATAGCGGACACCCTTATATACCATTTCTTGGTTCTGCTCATCATCACCCATCCACACCGAGGTGACAAGATTTGGTGTATAGCCGATAAACCAACCATTAGTACAACTCTGGGCTGTACCTGTCTTCCCGGCTGCCGGGCGTCCAATATTGGCCCGACGCCCTGTGCCCCGTTCCACGACGCCTCGCAGCATATCATTCATGATATAGGCTGTCTGCTTACTTAAGACTTCTCTCTGCTTTGGTTTGTACTCCTCTAGTACGTTGCCATCCGAGTCGACCACCTTAGTGATGGCCACCGGGGATACCCACACCCCTTGGTTAGCAAATACTCCATAGGCAGAGGCCATTTCCAGTACTGTCACTCCATGGGTAAGGCCACCTAGGGCTAGGGGCGCAAGCCCTAAGTCATTGTAGCGACCCTCCTCCACCAAGGTGGTAAGCCCCATTTTCTTGGCAACATTCACCACGTTCTTGATTCCTACCTGATCTAGTAGCTTAACTGCCACAATATTGATTGAATCCTCTAGGGCGTCTCTAAGGGTAATAGTTCCCTTATAATCCCTATGGTAGTTCTGGGGAGCCCATTTCTCTCCACTAGGCAATACATACTCAACTGGTTCATCCACCATCACAGTCGCCGGGGAATACCCTTGTTCCATGGCCACGGTATAGATAAAGGGCTTCATTGCTGAGCCCGGTTGCCTCTTGGCCAAGACCGCCCGATTGAACTTGTCTTCCCCTCTGCCTCCAACCATCGCCTTAATGTGCCCAGTTCGAGGTTCTATAGCTACCAAGGCACCTTGTGGCTGCTGTAGGCCGTTTTTGTCCACCGGACCCGTAGGTAACCCCTCTAGGAGTACTTCTTCAGCGCTGCGCTGCATATTCAGATCTAGAGTAGTATGGACCTCTAGCCCTCCGCCAAAGACCATCTCCTCACCATAGCGTTCCAACAGCTCTTGCAGGACATAGTCAATGAAATAGGGTGCAATCCGCTCCCGGGGCTGACGCTTCGCCAATTGAATCGGTGTCTCTTTGGCAGCATCAGCCTCAGCCGCTGTTATATAGCCTAGCTCTGCCATCCGTCCTACGACCCAGTTGCGCCGACGAAGAGCAGATTCAGGGTAAGAAATAGGACTCAAATAGGTGGGGCTTTTAGGAATTGCAGCTAAAAGTGCCGCTTCACTAAGAGTGAGATCCTCCACTCTCTTATCAAAATACATCTCTGAGGCAGCTTGTACCCCGTAGGCACCATGCCCGAAATTAATCAGATTCAGATATGTCTCCAGAATCTCATCTTTGGAGTACTTCCGTTCGATCTGAATTGCCCAAAGCACCTCTTGTAGCTTGCGAGACCATAGTTTCTTCTGTGTGAGAAAAGCGTTTTTGGCAAGCTGCTGAGTAATGGTGCTGGCACCCTGCACTTTCGCTCTAGCCCGAATATCCACCAGTATGGCTCTAACTATGGCAACAAAATCAATACCATGGTGATCATAGAAATTATCATCTTCTGCCGCTACAATAGCATTCTGTAGGTGTTTGGGTATTTGGTTGATGCTGACCTTGACCCGGTTCTCCTTGTAGAGTCTGGTTAGAACATCACCATTTGCATCATATACATAACTAGTTAACCGCGGCGAGAACTCCACTTCCGCCAGTGAGGGAGCACTTTTGAAAAAGCCGGCCAGTATGCCCAGGGCAGCACCGGTGAGAATAGAGATAATAAAGACCGTGATCACAAGCAGTCGGTGCTTCCGTCCTCCCAATATGCTAGTCACTGCGGTTCACCCTCTCTATCTATCTATCTTGGGAATCACTTAAGGCTTCCCAATACTAGGTTTGCGTCTTAGCCAAGCTCGGCTACAGTCACACCATCGCCACCTTCGCCTGGTCCACCTAGCCGGTAGGCTTTCACTTGGGGGTGAGCTTCCAGCTGAGAGCGGATTGCCAAGCGCAGAGCCCCCGTGCCCTTGCCATGGATAATCCTGCACCGGGGTAATCCAGCCAAAAGCGCATCATCAAGATATTTGTCTACCTTGCCCATCGCCTCTTCGACAGTCATTCCCCTTAAGTCCAGCTCACTGGCGATCGTTGATGCTTTGCTGCTTTGCAGAATTACGTTACCCCGAGATCCGCTAGCTTGCGACTGTTCTTCTGTGACAGTCAACTCCTGCACCGGCAAAGTCACCCGCAAAGGACCCACCTGTACCAATGCCTCACCACTAGTTGTGAGATCTAGAACCTGTCCCTTTTGCTTTAGCTTAGTCAGGTAGACAGCCATACCCGGCGCCAGTTTCTCCGGCTGTAGCTGGATTGGCTTTGGGGTGGGAGGCTTGACATCAATTAAGACCTCCCGTTTATCCAAAAGCTCAGTGCGAATCTCTCTAGCCACTTCCTCCCGCTCAGCCTTTTCCGCATTACGCAACTGGCCCAACAGCTGATCTGCGTCACTTTTGGCCTTACTCAAGACCTCCATCGCTTCCCGTCTAGCTGCCGCTAGAATTGTTTCTTTCTCCTCTTCCAGCTCTCCCAGTCGCCTTTCGTATTCCTTCTGGCTAGCCTCGACCTGTAACCGCAACCGCTCAGCAACAGTCTTTTCGTGGATGGCCTTCCGCCGGTTTTCCTCCATCTCCTGAATCATGTCATCAATCCGGATATCCTCTTTGGTCAAATGGGCCCGGGCAAGGTCAATCACTTCATCCTTCAACCCTAACCGACCGGCAATAGCAAAGGCATTACTCCGGCCCGGCAATCCGATCTCCAGCTTGAAAGTAGGACGCAATGTCTCTACATCAAACTGCACCGAGGCATTTTCCAGCCCCTCTGTCATGTAAGCAAAAGCCTTCAACTCAGAGTAATGGGTAGTAGCAACAGTCCGACAACCCTGCCGATGAAACCACTGCAGCAAAGCCATGGCTAAGGCAGCCCCCTCGGTGGGATCGGTACCGGCACCAAGCTCATCTAGTAATACTAAGGAATTGGCATTAACCTCACCCATAATCCTGACAATGTTAGCCATGTGAGAAGAGAAGGTGCTTAGGTTTTGCTCTATGCTTTGCTCATCCCCAATATCTGCGTAAATCTTGGAAAAAACATTAACCTCGGTTCCCTCTTCAGCTGGAATGTGCAATCCTGATTGTGCCATCAAGGTCAATAGCCCCACTGTCTTTAAAGCTACCGTCTTACCTCCGGTATTCGGGCCAGTAATCACCAGAGCAGTGAAATCCTTGCCTAGCCAAATATCCAAAGGCACCACCTCACCCTTTAACAAGGGATGGCGCCCCTCCCGGATATCTAAGTAGCCGTCGGTCCGTAGCCCGGGCCTTGTGGCCTTCTGGCTTGCGGCCAGATAAGCCTTGGCAAAGATAAAGTCCAAACGACCCAGGGTCTCTACCGACACCAAGAGCTCCTTAGCTTTGTTACTGACAGCTAAGGTGAGTTGGCGCAAGATCCTTTCGATTTCCTCGGCTTCTTCCGCCTCTAGCTGCCGCAACTGATTGTTGATCTCCACGGCTACAGCTGGTTCGATAAAAAGCGTCGCCCCTGAGCCAGATTGATCATGAACAATCCCCGGCATCAGGCCCTTAAACTCTGTCTTGATCGGGATCACATATCTTCCATTCCGCAGAGTGATAATCGCGTCTTGCAAGACCTTTTGGTAGCGACTACTGTGGATGATGGATTCTAGTTTCTCCCGAATTCTGCCTTGTAAGCTACGCATCCGGTTTCTAATCGAGCGTAGTGTGGCACTAGCCGAGTCTAGGATCTCACCATCATCTCCAATACACCCTTCGATGCGTTCCCGCAGTGATACTGCCGGTTCTAACCTCTGAGTCAAATCCATAAGCTGAGAATTGGCCTCAGCCTTTTCCAAAAGAAACCGACGGGCCTGGCTCGTACCATACAGAGTGGATTGTATATCTAAAAGATCCTCTGGTGTAAGGATCGACCCCATCTCCGCCTTTCTCAGTGGTTGGCGGATATCTCGCACGCCTCCTAAAGGCAATCCACCCTCCCGATTAATCAGAGCAAGAGCTTCAGCTGTTTCCCCCTGCCGGTTCTCGATCGTATCAGCATCAGTTGATGGCTCAAGCCAAAGAGCGCGCTCACGCCCTAGTGTAAAGGCAGTGTGGGCAGCTAGCTCGTGGCGAACCTTATGAAATTCCAAGATGCGTAGGGTTTTCTCGTCCATTGACTAAGGCACAGCCAGCCTATAAACTGGACGGCCTTTTTCCTCCCTTTTCCCTGCCATTTGGTAAGATATGCACTCTTTATGTCTAAGTTCACGTGTCCATTATAACAGAAAGAAACCCTAAGGAAAACTTAACAAGCTAAAAAGGAGCACTAGGCTGTGCTCCAGCATCTTTTTTTGAAGTCTTGACTCTATCTATTGGAAAAATACTCAACTAGACCATGGTAGATACCCAAGGCAGCCTTGGTTTGATATGAGCGGGTAGCAAGCAAGTTAGCCTCTTGCTTGTTGCTCAGAAAGCCTAGCTCCACTAGGGCAGCCGGCATAGCGGTGTTCTTTAGTACATAGTAGCTTGCCCACCTTACACCTAGGCTACGGGAACGCAGTTCCCCAACGACACTCCTTTGCAGGGATGCTGCCAATCGGTATCCATCGGGGCTATAAAAATAGGTAGTGGTTCCAGTAATACTGCTGTTTTTGTTCCAGTCATTATGGATAGAAACGTACACATCACCACGGCTCAGGTTAGCAATCTGCACTCTTGCTTCTAACTGATCTGCCTTGGGCCCTCCCGGTGAATAATCTCCATCCCGAGTCATGATCACCTTCGCTCCTGCAAATTCCAACATGCCTTTTAGATCCCAGGCCACAGCTAGGACATTGTCTTTCTCCGGTTTAGGGCCTACACCTCGGGAGCCCGGATTAGGGCCTCCATGGCCGGGATCAATGACAATCACCTTACCCCTTAGGGAGGCTGGATCTCGGCGCAGCTCGCCAAGAGACCCACCTTCTCCAGGGGTTATAGGATACTCCCCTGGCGCAGGAGGCAAAGCCCGTCCGTCTGGAGAGGTTAGGCCCAAGATAAATGATAGCAAGAGCAAAAGCACTGTCACTAAGGCATTGGATTGAAGAATGACCTCGCCGGTCGGACGCGACTTTTCCAAACAGATCTCCCCCTGTAGTCATGGCTAGTGTTTAGAAGGCAGCGATCATAGCTGGAGCTGGGGATAGCTCCTTGGCTTACTTCTAACACTTTGACTACAGATGGGGAAAACCTCTCGGCAAATGCCACCGCCCTTGGAGGCTTCTAGGCCTTTAGGTAAGTTCGGGGGATATCGCCACTATTTGAGGGAGAGATACTCTTGGATAGCTTCCCACGACCAGGTGTTGATCACATGTTCTTTGGTTAGCCATGCCCGGCGCGCCACACCAACTCCTAGGTGCATACTATCGTGCTCAGCCTGGCTGTGGGCATCGGTATTGATGGCGATCTTGACACCCTGTTCCCGGGCTTGGGCAGCATAGATGTCATTCACATCTAGACGATCCGGCGAAGCATTGATCTCAAGGATAGTCCCGGTTTTGCCTGCCATTTTGATCACTTCCTCCATGTCTATCGCATAAGGCTCCCGACGGCCGAGGAGCCGCCCGGTGGGATGACCGATGATATCTACATGGGGGTTCTCCATGGCTTTTAGCACTCTAGTGGTGAGCTCTCTCATATCCTGGCGAAAGCCACTATGGATGGAGGCAACCACGATATCTCTTTCTTTGAGCACTGAGTCAGGCAGATCCAGACTACCATCAGCTAGAATATCCACTTCAATGCCAGAAAGGAGCCTCACCTTTTCAAGCTCCTCATTAATCAAACGGATCTTCGCACCCTGAGCCTGTAACCGCTCCACGGTAAGCCCATTGGCGATCTTTAAAGATTGGGAATGATCACAGATGGCAACATAGTCATAACCCTTAGCCTCTGCGGCAAGTGCCACCTCCTCTAAAGTCAAAACACCATCACTCCACCGTGAGTGACAATGCAGGTCTCCCCGAATATCTGATACCTCTACTAGCTTGGGAAGGGTACCCTTAAGGGCAGCTTCAATCTCACCCTTACCTTCCCTGATTTCCGGTGGAATATAGGGAAGCCCCACCAATTGATAGAGGTCTGCTTCACTAGTTGCCATAAAGCCCACAGCCTTGCTCTTGCTTCCATTGCGTGCGATTACTACCCCTTGCTGAGTTGCTAGCGCTCGGACGCTCGCAACATGCTCCTCGGAACCAGTGGCATTCCATAGTGCCAGCCAGAACTCTTGGGGACTGACTGCCAGAACTTCCAATTTTGGCCCACTTCTTAGGCTGAGAATCGCTTTTTCCTTTTCAATCCTTGCCACCTCTGCCACTTCCGGCAACCCAGCCAATAATTCCAAAATCCTGGTGGGTTCTGGGCTAGCAATGACAAATTCCAATTTGTCCACCAATTCATGACGGCGCCGCAGTCGACCGGCAAGCTCCACCCGCTCTACCTTAGCCAAGGCCTCGAGATGGCTTTGCAGCTCCCTGGCCACTGGTAAAGCCACACCCAGGGGGATCTCGCCACCTCTGTCCCGCAATGCCTGGATCCCCCGCAATATGTTCCATTCAGTCCTTGCCCCAAGACCCTTTAGGGTGCGGACTTTACGCTTGCGGCAAGCCTCCTCTAGCTCCTCGATACTAGTGACACCCAGTTCACTGTAGAACCTTCTGGCAAGCTTAGTGCCGACTCCTGCGATATTGGTCATCTCCACTAGCCCCGGTGGCACCGCCTCCCGCAAATCCTCCAGATATTGAATCTGGCCTGTGCTTAACCACTCACTGATCTTTTCTGCCAAGGCTGGTCCAATGCCAGGTATATCTCGCAATCTATCCTCGGCATGAACACTTCTGATGTCTTCTGGCAAGCTTTCGATAGCCCGAGCACCCTTGCGGTAAGCATTGGCGCGAAAAGGGTTATCGCCGTCTAGATCCATTAGATCTGCAATTTCAAAAAAAGCCCTTGCCAGGGCCAGGTTGGTCATATGCAGTTGTTGCCTCCTTGCTTTAAGCGAGTCATCCAAATCTACCCCCGGCACATACCACCTGTGCCGATCAAAAGCACACACCGCAAGACAACCTTCGGTCGTCCGGTCGTCTTGACACCTATTGGCATGGGTAGCCGCTAGATGGACAAAAGCTGTTGCCATTCCTTTTCTGCTTGTTTGTCCTCTTTGTACCATCGGGGAAACTCAGGAGGGAATACCATCTCTAGTCCCTCATAGAAA
This sequence comes from Bacillota bacterium, assembly GCA_012518315.1. GTDB lineage: Bacteria > Bacillota > Limnochordia > DTU087 > DTU087 > JAAYSL01. The sequence continues at coordinate 10,568 of JAAYSL010000109.1, forward strand.
CGAGGCACAACTCCCAAGAACTGCTGTGCCAAAGGGGACTGGTTCATAGTTACATTGAGTCCCTCGAAGGGCATGGCACTGAAAAATACCAATATAAGGCAGACAAAGATAAATCCCTTAGCAAATCCTAGTCCAATGCCCCCCAAATGGTCTAGTAAGCTTATGGGTGTATACTGTAAAATCTTGCCTAAGAATAACCCCAAAAAGCCTGCCAAAAGACTAATTGTCACCGCGATCAAGCCAAAGGCCAAGGGATAAGCCACCATTTCAGGTAACTTAAAGCGATAAATCAGCTCATCACCCCAATAATGGTAGGTCCTATAGGCGTAAAAAATCGCAAGAACGATACCTGCCAGTTCACAGGCTTCTCTGACCAGGCCCTTGACAAAGCCCTTGAGCATTGTTAAAGCCAAAATCAATACGATCAGAATATCAATCCAGGTCATGGCAAACAGCCTCATTTCTCCACTTCGGCCACGAGTCCCATTAATTCCTGATTCTCCCGTTTTTGGCTATCTAGATCATGGGCCATATTCATCAATGCTAAAATACTGGCCCGGTTGCGCGGCAGATTAGGGTGTCGCTGCACAACCGGACTAAGGTAACTATCAACTATCTTGGCCATGCGTTTGATGTGTTCAGAACCACCTGTACCCCTAATAGTATACTCATCACCGGCTATGCGTACCCGCACACTTTGGGTCGGCTCTTTGGGCTCTGACTGTTTGGACATAGGAATTCCTCCTCTTGCCACCATGAGACCCTACATACAACCAGTATTTCCAGATCCCGCCGCTGAATTCCTTCTCCACAGTTCGAAGCCTTAATCTACCTTCGGGTGATCCCTAGTCTTGTTTCTAGTTCGGTGATAATCTTCCCTTCCACGGCTTCCACTTCACTATCAGTTAAGGTGCGATCCCTTGCCTGGTACAAAATAGAGTAAGCAAGACTCCTATGCCCTGACGGTATCTGTCTGCCCTGATATACATCAAACAAGGTGATTTCTTTTACTAGATCACCGCCAGCAGCCCAAATCACCTCTAACACCTCTTGGGCCAATATAGTATCTGGAGCCAAAAGTGCTAGATCCCGAGCCACAGCCGGGTAGCGAGGCAGCTTATCCACGCGTTTTTCATGGCTAATCTGGGCCAGGATGGCCTCAAGAGAAAGCTCCGCCAGATAAGCTCGGGCAGGAAGCTCCCATATTTCCCCAACCTCAGGGTGTACTTCCCCCAAAATCCCCACCTTAGTATTCCCCACTTTGACAACGGCAGACCGACCGGGGTGTAGGGTGGGATGGTTCGTTTTCTCCCACTGGCAACTAAGGCCAAGATCATCAAAGACTGCCTCCACCAGGCCCTTCAGCTCAAAGAAATCTACTTCTCTAGGTGGAAAGCCCCAGTCCCGAGGGTAATCCCCCATAAGAGCAATCCCCAAGGTTAAGCGCTCATCTGGCTGTTTAGTCAGAGGCAGTTCTTCCGGAACGAAAACTGAACCAATCTCAAATAGCTGCAGATCATGCTGCTGTCTTTGGGCATTATGCCGCAATACATCCAGTAGATGGGGAACTAGACTTGTTCTTAGTATACTCCAATCCGTTGTTAAAGGGTTTTGGATAGTGACAGCCTGCCCAAGTTCGTGTTCTTCTGGCAGATTAAGCTTCCTATAGCTATCCGGTGAGTCGAAACTATAGGTCATAATCTCAGTTAACCCCGCTCCCACCAATAGATTTCTAACCTGAGCCGCTACCTCGAGCCGCCTGTTTTCTCCTCCTTGGGCAACACCCTTAGGCAAAGTAGCCGGAATCCGGTCATACCCATAAAGACGAGCCACCTCTTCGATCAAATCTGCCTCTAGCTCAATATCCAACCGATGACTAGGCACTTTGACCTCTAACTGTTGGTTTGCCTTATCTAGCTTAACCTCAAACTGAAGACTCTCTAGTATTCTAATCATTTCCTCCTGGGGGATACTGGCTCCCAAGAGTCTGTTGCACCGGTCGGGGTTAAAGATAACTACCCGCTGCTCAGGCAGCTTGGTTGTTACCACGATGGTTCCCCTGGAAACTTCACCACCGGCGATTTCTACCAATAGCTGGGTCGCCCGATCTAGGGCTTTGGTGACTTGGCTAGGATCTAGCCCCTTTTCAAACCGTGCAGAGGCCTCTGAACGTAACCCTAAGCGTCGACTGGTACGACGAATACTTAGACCCTGGAAAATGGCGGCTTCCAGCAAAATACTGGTGGTCTCAGAATTGACCTCTGTATTAACACCTCCCATGATGCCAGCGATGCAGACTGGCTTTTGAGCATCGGCAATCACCAGTGTCTCTTGATCCAGAACCCTGGTTTCGCCATCAAGAGTGGTAATAGCCTCACCTGGCTGGGCTCGTCGAACAACAATCCGTTTCTCAGCAAGCCGTTCATAGTCAAAAGCGTGGAGTGGCTGACCCATCTCCAGAAGCACGAAGTTAGTAATATCTACGACATTGTTGATGGGTCGCATCCCACCAGCCACCACCCGTTTCTGTAGCCAAAGCGGTGAGGGCCCCACCTGGATATTCCGGATCACCCTAGCGGAATAGAATGGGCATAACTTCATATCTTCCACCGTAACCGAGGTCAAATCCTCGATGGGTGATCCCGCCTCCATTACTTTGATGGTGGGCAGCCTGAGAGATTTACCGGTAATTGCTGCCACTTCTCGGGCTATGCCCAGTACGCTTAGGCAATCTGGCCGATTTGGGTAGATCTCAAGATCGATGATGGGATCATCTAGCCCCAGGGCATCGGTCAAAGGCATACCTACGGGTGTATCTAGGGGCAGGATCATGATGCCACTAGCATCATCTCCCAACTCTAGTTCCTGCTCCGAGCAAAGCATCCCATAGGAGGTTACCCCTTGGAAGCTAACTGCCTCGATCACCTGTCCATTTGGCAACACCGAACCGATTAAGGCCACAGGCAGTTTCTGCCCTACCGCCACATTTGGGGCACCGGTGACCAAAGCAAGTGGTTTCTGGCCTGTATCGACCTTAGCGATGAGTAGTTTGCCATCTGGATGAAGGCAAAGCTCAACAATCTGACCAACGATGATCCTTTCATCCAGCCTGCCACCGACAGACCCAATACTATCCACTTCCGAACCGGACAAAGTCAATAATTCCGCCAATTCAGGAACTTCTATGTCAACATCAACGTATTCTTGTAGCCAGTCATAGGAAATAAGCATTATACACTTCCCTCCCCGAATACTGCCATCTTTAGGCTAGAACTGTTTTAAGAAACGCATATCATTCTCAAATAGGAGCCGAATATCGTCTATCCCGTATTTGAGCATGGCAATTCGCTCAACACCCATACCAAAAGCAAAACCTTGGTACTTTTGCGGATCATAGCCTACCCGTTGCAGAACCCGGGGATCCACCATGCCAGCCCCCAATATCTCTAGCCAACCTGCATTAGAACAGGATCGACAGCCTTTACCATTGCACATGATGCATTCAACGTCGATCTCAGCACTAGGTTCAGTAAAGGGGAAGAAGCTGGGCCGGAATCTAGTGCGCCGCCCTTCTCCGAAAATGGCTTCAATGAAAGCTCCCAGTACACCCTTCAGATCACCAAAGGTGGTGTGCTCGTCAACTAGTAGTCCTTCTACCTGATGAAACATGGGTGAATGGGTAGCATCGACGACATCCACACGGTATACCTTACCAGGGGCAATAATCCGCACCGGAGGCTCTTGTTTTTCCATCACACGTATCTGCACAGGTGAAGTCTGGGACCTGAGCAGAATATCATCTGAAATAAAAAACGTGTCTTGCATATCCCGGGTAGGATGGTCTGGTGGCAAATTCAGTGCCTCGAAGTTGTAGTAGTCTAGCTCGACCTCTGGACCTTCAACCACCTCAAACCCCATACCAACAAAAATGGTTTCGATTTCCTCTAGCACTTGGGTGAGTGGATGCTTTCTACCGAAGGCCGGTCGCCTACCCGGTAGGGTTATATCTATAGCTTCCTGCTCCAACCGCTTCTCCAGTTCCCTAGCTTCTAGGTTATGCAAGCGTTCCTTGAGAAAATCATCCAGCTGGCCCCGGAGCTCATTAACGAGTTTGCCTACATCGGGCCGCTCCTCGGGGGGGAGTGAACCCATGCTGCGCAACAGCGCCGTTAGCTCACCTTTCTTGCCTAGGTAGCGCACTCTCAGCTTGTCTAATTCACCTGTATCATCGGCCTCGCTAATCCGCTTCCAGGCTTCATCCCTCATTTGCCGTAGTCTTTCTCGCATGTATGCTTAACCTCCCTTTTCAACCATCCGATATACAAAAAAGTTGCCTTCCGTTAGGAACGAAAGACAACCTGCGCGGTACCATCCTACTTACCTCCATAGACAACAAACACGCCTATGTAAGGTCAACTTTTCGGGGTGATTCACTCATCCCTCTCCTTTTAACGGTGGGTATCCGGTATGGCCTACTCACATTCAGCCAACAGCTCCGAAGCGAACTTCACCAAGGGCAACCTCCCGGAGTGCTTTCAGTCTGTGGCACTCCATCCCTGTCGGCGTTAGCACCTAGCTACTCCTCTTCTTCATCGCCTTTATATCTAGTAACCATGCTACTAGCTAAGGCCCTAGTTCATGATCGCCTTGATTAGACGACACTGCTTATACATTAAGTAAGCCGTGATCGAACCGGTAGTTTCAAACAGCTTCCAAAAGAAATCGGCGGTCAACTTCAAGGAGACCCCACCCTTCCTGTTAATCCCCGTTCGACAGGTCAATTATAGCATACAGCCTGCCCATTTACAAGGGCAAGAGCTAATAGCAGCTGGCATAGAGACATCTGACAAAAGCACCGGATAAATGCAGAACATCTGGACAAAATACCATCCACAGTGGTTGATTGATCAATGGAATGGAGTGACACTGATGCCCAATCTTGAGGAGATGATGGCAGTCGGCCAAACGTGTAGTGAATACACGCCCATCCTCCGAGGCCCCCAGGCCTCCCAACCGGATCCGGAGGACATTAGTTGTGAGAACTGTGCACACTGGCAAGGGGAGGATGAAATGTGCGAACTTGATATCTATCTTGAGCAGCTGCTTAATCTTGACCAGACCTAGCAGATTGGCCTTAACGCTCTTCTTACCTTTCTGGCCTGGGGATTTGGAAGAAATCACCGGTTTTTGTGGACTCCTTGACTTTCGCTTGAACCTGAGAGTCTCACGACTCTAATCGTGGGAGTATGTCAAGTGGCGATAGCGCACCACCTCATACAGCAAGATCCCACATGCCACGGCAGCATTGAGAGATTCAATATCAGGGGCCAGTGGAATCCGTACCTTCACATCGGTGGCAGCCAAGAGCTTTGGATCAATGCCCTGGCCTTCATTTCCCACCACAATCGCGGTACGGTCGGCATAGGCCACATCGAAATGGCACAAATCGCCACTCACATCAGCGGCAACAAATTGGCAGCCATGCCGATTGAGTTCAAGGATCAAGCTCTCCGGATCGGGATAAAACTCGATGGGAATGCGAAAGATAGTGCCCATTGTTGCCCTGAGTGTTTTGGGATTATACGGATCTACTGTTCCCTTTAGGCAAAGCACCCCATTGGCATTGGCGGCAGCCGCCGTGCGAACCATGGTACCTAGGTTCCCAGGATCTTGCACTCGATCTACCACAAGGTATAGGGCTTGCTCTAAATTGGGCTGCCGGGGCAGTGAGGGCCGCCGGACTGCTGCCACGATCCCCTGGGGGCTTTCTGTACTAGTCAGGGTCCGAAAAATCGAAGGTGGGCAGCTATATACCTTTCCGGCTACGTCGCCGATGGCATCGATGAGTTCACGATTTGCCAAGCAGCCTTCATCGAAACCATCTTCGAAGAAAACTGTCTCTATTGTAGTTATCCCCTCTTTAGCAGCGGCTAGAGCCTCGGTGACAAAACGGCTTCCTTCCACAGGTATTAGGCCAGTCTTATCCCTACCCTTGCGGCTGTATAGAGATCGCATCTCTTTGATCTGTGGGTTTTGTGAACTGGTCAGTGCCAAAACCATGGGTCAACTACCTTCCTGGTGATCTCGGATGTGAATGAAAAAGCAGTCCATGCCGGTAGAGTCCCGTCCCTAGAACTCTACCTCGCCTGACTGCTCCCCTTGAAATTCCACTTACCGCGTCCTCAGCCACCCAGTCCTTGTTTCGCGACATCTACCAACTGGCTAAAGGCTTCCTGGTCATTCACCGCTAGTTCGGCCAGCATCTTCCGATTAATCTCCAAGCCAGAGTTCTTTAGGCCTGAGATAAAACGACTGTATGATAACCCGTTGGTACGGGCAGCAGCATTGATCCGGCTAATCCATAATTTCCGGAAGTCACGCTTGCGTTGCCGGCGATCCCGATAGGCATAAGCCAGTGATTTCATCACCTGTTCATTAGCTGGACGATATAGTGTCCCTCTGGCACCATAATAGCCTTTAGCCTGTTTTAGCACCTTCTTGTGCCGTGCCCTCGCCGCAGGGCTACCTTTTACCCGTGGCATTTCCTTCGCCTCCTAAACCAAATAAGATCCAGCAATAGCCCATGGCTAAGCGTAGGGCAAGAGTCTCTTCATTCTCTCCTGATCAGCTACACTAACCATCTTAGCCTGACGCAGATCACGCTTGCGCTTGGCTGTTTTCTTGCCTAGCTTATGGCGTCTATAGCCGCTATTTCTTTTCAATTTGCCTGTACTGGTCACCTTAAACCGCTTGGCGGCACCCCGGTGAGTTTTCAACTTCGGCATCAGAAATCTTCCTTTCCTACGTCACTCCTGTTTCGGTGAAAGCACCATAATCATCTGTCGCCCTTCCATCATCGGTTGCCGCTCGATACTAGCTATATGGTTTATTTCTTCCACCATCTGCAAAAGCATATTCCGAGCCAAATGCGAATGTACAACCTCCCGCCCTCGAAAACGCACAGACACTTTCACCTTGTTCCCGTCCTTTAAGAAGCGCTCTGCATTCTTGGTTTTGACCTGAAAATCATGATCCTCAATCTTCGGAGTCATACGCACTTCTTTTACGGTCACGACCTTCTGCTTCTTTTTAGCTTCCTTTTGCCTTTTCGTCTGCTCATATCGGTACTTACCATAGTCCATAATACGACAAACTGGGGGACGGGCATTGGGAGCTACTTCCACCAAATCCAGTTCCTTCTCCATAGCAACTTGCAGGGCATCTCGAATTGACATGACGCCAAGCTGCTCGCCTTCCGAGCTGATGACTCTAACATCTCTTGCCCGGATCTCCGAGTTAATACGCAACTCGTTGCTAATCTCCTATCACCTCCGAGAATTTTTACCTACCTGTTCCAACCACTATTGTAGTTGGACAAAACCATACCATCATCCTGGTTGTTAATGCCCTGATCTAAAGTAGGAGCGGGAAATACCGCTCCTACTTATCATGCAAAGACCCATTTGCCACTACTGGCACTGGGATCAGTCCCTCAGGCTGGACCTTGTCAGCTACTCCGAGGTGCCACAAGGTGAGAAGCGGTAACTTCTACTTTTCGAAGGCATATTCAGGTTTAGACACATCTGACGGACTTTAGAATACCACAGATACAGGGTCTTGTCAAACATCGGTAACGCCATTCTTAGTCTGTCATGGCATTGGTTTGCCAAGCTTATCCTGATCAGGAGCTAGGGACATTGACTTTACTTCCTGACACAGTGCTTCCCGGAATGCCTCCACCGAGAGGCTGCCTAGATCGCCCAATTGACGATGGCGCACTGATACAGTCCCTGCCGCCTCTTCTTTCTCACCGACGATGAGCATATAGGGAATCTTCTCTAGCTGGGCATGGCGGATCTTGTAACCGACTTTCTCATCTCGGCGATCGAGGTCTATCCGGAGATGGTCATCAGCCATGAGCTGGTTTTGCACCCCTTTGGCGTAATCCAAGAAACGATCACCTACAGGAATAATCCGGGCCTGGATCGGTGCTAGCCAAGCTGGAAAGGCTCCGGCAAACTCCTCGATGAGAATCCCGATAAACCGTTCTAAGGCCCCGAAAATTACCCGGTGAATCATTACCGGTCTGTGTTCGTTGCCATCTTCCCCTACATAGGTAAGGTCAAAGCGTTCAGGGAACATGAAATCCAGTTGAATCGTGCCACATTGCCAAGTGCGGCCCAGACAGTCCTCTAGGTGGAAATCCAGTTTGGGTCCATAAAATGCCCCATCACCTTCATTGATCTTATAGGGCATTCCCTTGGCCTCCATAGCCTGGCGCAAGGCCTCGGTAGCCACGTCCCAGATTTCATCAGGCCCCATGGCATTCTCTGGTTTGGTACTCAGTTCAACCCGGTAATTTAGGCCGAAGATATCCCGGTACACATAGTCAATAAACTCAATGACACCCTCGATCTCCTCTTGAATCTGCGAGGGCAGCATGAAGATATGGGCATCATCTTGATGAAAACAGCGCACACGCATAAGCCCGTGAAGTGTTCCCGATAGCTCATGACGGTGGACAAGCCCCAGCTCACAGTAGCGCAAAGGCAAGTCCCGGTAGCTTTGTAGTCGCCTCCGGTAGAGTAACACACTACCCGGGCAATTCATGGGCTTAATGGCATAGGTGTTGTTGTCTATTTCGGTGAAATACATGTTTTCCCGATAATGGTCCCAGTGACCGGATTGCCTCCAAAGTGACTCACTCAGGATAATGGGAGTCTTGATCTCCTGATAACCCCGGCGTCGGTGCTCTTGCCGCCAAAAGTCCTCCAAGGCCCGCCAAATCACCATCCCTTTGGGATGTAAGAAAGGAAACCCAGGCCCTTCATCTTGGAGGCTAAAAAGATCAAGTTCTTTGCCTAGTCTACGATGATCACGTCGAGCCGCTTCCTCTAGGCGCTGAAGGTATTGGTCCAAATCCTTCTGGCGGGCAAAAGCCGTTCCATAGATCCTTTGTAGCATCGGGCGGCTAGAATCTCCCCGCCAATAGGCTCCAGCTACATTCAGTAGCTTGAAGGCTTTCAGTCTACCGGTAGAAGGTAGGTGAGGGCCCCGGCATAGATCAATGAAATCTCCTTGCCGGTAGATACTCACCTTTTCATCATCCATGTCCTGCAGAAGCTCAACCTTGTATTCTTCTCCTTTAGCAGCAAATTCCCGAATAGCTGTCTCCTTGTCTAGCTCCCAATGGCTAAAGGCTTGGTCTTCCCGGATGATCCTGCGCATCTCATCTTCAATACGACCTAGATCCTCCGGTGAGAAGCTGTCAGGCACATCGAAATCATAGTAGAAGCCGTTTTCAATGGCCGGTCCAATGGCCAATTTGGCTTCTGGATAAAGCCGCTTGACGGCTTCAGCCATGATATGGGCGGCACTATGTCTAAGGATCTCAAGACCTTCCGGTTGCTCAACAGTAATGATCTGAAGCAAGCTGTCTTCTTTAATCTCTGTATCCAGGTCCTGCATGACACCCTCTACCCGGACTGCTATGGCCGCCTTTGCTAATCTAGGACTAATGGATTCGGCAACCTCCAGTGCGCTTACTCCGCGCTCATAGTCTTTGATACTTCCATCAGGAAGCGTAATCTTCACTGCCATTTCTACACCTCACTTAAGTCATCCTTTGATATATTCCTTGATACACCAAAAGCCCCATCCCTTGTAGGGACGAGGCTTAACTCGCGGTTCCACCCTGATTAAACGGCTTTTACCATACCTAGATGCCTAGAAAGCCGATCCACTCAATTATGCTATAACGGGCAATCCCCGACCGAGCTTACTCGAAATGCCCAAGGCACTCTTTCTACCCGGCAACTCCAGGGTGGTTTTCCAGTGTCTTACCCGAGGAGTGCTTTCAGTCTCTGACACTCCTTCCCTGCCGGAAGCGGACACTATACTCTTCCCCTTCATCATCTTTTTCTATTGTGCCCAATTATACCTTCCAAGGACACCTCTGTCAAGAGGCCCGGGCACTGACCTGTATCCTCAGTCTGTTTACCCAGTCACCACAGAGTTCAAGCTCCGCCTCGCACCCCGAAGCACCGATATATTCAACAATAACGTAGTCCTGGAAGGATTTAGGCTGGTCAACACGAGCTTTGCATGCTCATGACTTAATCGTGGGTAGTTGACATATATTAACCTGTAAGGAGAGGAGTGACTTAGTGATCACGATTGTTCTAAAGACTAGCATAGCAGCGAATTTGCTTTATCAGGCTCTCCAGGACGACCTAGGCCAGCTTCCTTCTGAAGATGCTCCCTCCATCCAGACGTACAGTTATGCAGGTCAGGGCTTGGTAGTTTGTCATCTGTCGGAAACTGAGTCATCCAAGAACGTACAGGTTTACTACCTAGCCAGTTCCCTAACGGATTTCATTGTTACTCACTATGAACCAGCCCTACTTATCAAGCTAATCGATAAAGACCATTCTTCCCAAACCAAAGAGGAGCGGCGAGCGATCCTCTACGAAACACAGGCTATCCTCCAGGGAAGTAGTCCAGCGAGACTAGCCAATGAAGCGCGCCTGCAGTCTAAAGCACACATTATGTACGCCCTCCTGGATTACCTCAATGCCGAAAATCTCTTGATTCTCGATGGCTTTGTCTGTTTTAGGCTGTGGGAATATAGGCAATACCTTTACCACCTTGCCCGCATGGCAGCAGAGTCAATTCGGCGGGAACGAGCTCATCGGGAGTTCATCATCTTGCTAAAGAGTTTCGTTGAGCTTCAGGAGCCCCGTATGGATGTGGCCCATGTTATTGTCCGCCCTAATGGGCTTTATCGGGTTCTCAACCGGGACTATAACCTAGTTGAAACTGAGTACCTAGAGGGATTTGCTGTCAATCTGGCTGAACACGATCTAGATCTGGAAGACCTCTTGATTAGTGCTCTGTTAGCCATTGCGCCTGTACGCATCATCCTCCACTTTCCTCGAGAGTGGTCTCCTACCGATGCAATCCAGAGCATTTTCAGTGATCGTGCCACGTACTGCTCCGGATGCCCCAAGTGTGAGGAAAGTCGCAAAGCCATTGCCAAGGTAGTGGCCGATCGTGCTAGGAAAACTTGAGGACATCACCTAAGCCGTCGGCCTCCCACCCCTAGGCAAGAAGTGCCCGATCATCAAGAAACCTCTCCCCCCTTACAGACATAAACTGCTGCAGGAGGTCATCTACCGTCATTTTTGCTCTTCTGGGATTACGCAGATCCAAGACAATCTGACCTTGATCCATCATGAGTGTACGATTGCCAAATTCTAGGGCTGCTTGCAGATTGTGAGTAACCATTAGGGCCGTGAGGCGCCTGCCTAACACAATCTTCCGTGTTAGCTCACCAATCTGCTCTGCCGTCTTCGGATCTAAAGCGGCAGTATGCTCATCCAAGAGCAATAGTTTTGGTGTGGAAATAGTAGCCATAAGCAAGGTCAAAGCTTGTCTCTGTCCCCCGGAAAGCAGGCCTACTGGTTCGTGTAGTCGATCTTCCAGACCTAAATCCAAAAGCGCCAAAAGCTCCCGAAAGCGGGCCCTCTCCCGGCCAGTAACACCCTTGGCCATCCCAAGGCGTTCTGGACGCTTAACGGCTATGGCCAGATTTTCCTCAATGCTCATCGAGGCAGCTGTACCAATCATGGGGTCTTGAAAAACACGTCCGATGAGGTGGGCGCGGCGGTGCTCTGGTTGGTTTGTAACGTCAACACCATCGATTCTAATCTGCCCTTGATCTACACCATATACACCGGCAATGGCATTGAGTAAAGTCGATTTCCCGGCGCCATTACTGCCAATGATGGTGATAAAATCCCCCACTTCTACATGCAAGTCGACATTATCAAGAGCAACTTTTGCCATGCCATTCCCATTGCAGAACACCTTACGCAGTTGGGATACCTGTAGCACGCCTCTTCCCTCCCCAGAATTTTTCCAGTAAGCCTTTCCAGGTAGGAGCTGATAGGGCCAGCACAACCAGAATCGCCGTGATTAGCTTCAGATCAGTGGGCGCAAGCCCCATACGCAGTGCGGCAAAAATCGCTACCCGGTATACTATTGAACCGATGATAACCCCCGTAGTGGCCCATCCCAGGCCACGAAAACGCACCAAAGCTTGCCCGATAATCACCGAGGCGAGGCCAGCCACTGCCGTCCCGATACCCATACCCACATCAGCAAACCCTTGATATTGAGCAACCAAAGCACCAGCCAAGGCCGCCAGACCATTAGATAACCCTAGTCCCAAAAGTTTCATGTTGTCAGTATCCACACCACAACTACGGATCATCTGTTCATTATCACCGGTGGCCCTTAGGGCAAAACCAATCTCTGTTCTCAAAAAAAGATCCAAAGCCAGTTTGGTTAGTAGCACCACTACCAAAAACAGCACCCAGGGCGCAAGTCCAAAGTCGCCAAACCAGTTTACCAAAGTGGGCTTTCGCAGTAAGGGGATATTTGCTCTGCCCATTACACGCAGATTAACTGAATACAAGGCAGTCATCGTCAGGATACCTGACAAAAGACCTGAGATCTTCAGTTTAGTATTCAAAAACCCAGTGGCTAGTCCCGCCACAATCCCAGCACCTAGCGCTAGCATGGTCCCAGCTAAAGGGCTGCCACCACTGGCAATGAATCTAGCAACAACTGCAGCCCCTAAAGGGAAGCTCCCATCAACAGTCAAGTCAGGGAAATCCAAGATACGAAAGGTGATATAGACACCTAGGGCTATTACCCCATAGACCAATCCCTGTTCAATAGTTCCCACAAGTGCAGACCACAACATGATGACTACTCCAATCCTAAGAATAAATTGCTATAGATAAACTGCCCTACTCGATAAGCTGGTCAGCCTGCTGGATTAACTCTGGAGAAAGACTGACACCAATACGCTGGGCGGCCTGCAGATTCAACACGATCTCCACATCCTCCATGTATTGAATAGGCATGGTGCTGGGGTCAGAACCGTTCTCCAGGATATCCAGGGCCATCCTACCAGTCTGTCGGCCCAAGGAATAGTAGTCTATGCTCACGGTAGCTAGGCCTCCCCGCTTTACTGAATCAGTCTCACCGACAATCAAGGGAAGCTTGGCCGCTTCGGCTACCATCACCACTGACTCTAGTGCTGAAACTACCGTATTGTCAGTGGGTACATAGATGGCATCCACCCGCCCAATCAGAGATTGAGCCGACTGATAGACACTACTACTATTACTAACCGGTGCCTCCACCACTTTTAACCCTAAGGAAGCTGCCGCTTCCCGGGCTAACTCAAGTTGCACCAGTGAATTAGTCTCACCCGGGTTATACAGGACTCCCACCCGCTGGGCAGAAGGTGTGATGGTTTTGAGTAAGTCCATCTGCTTAGCTACCGGAGTGAGATCTGATGTTCCCGTCACGTTGGTACCCGGCCTTTTGATACTCTCAACTAGCTCAGCCGCAACTGGATCTGTTACAGCAGTAATCAGGATAGGGATCCTTTGGGTCACATTGGCAGTGGCCTGGGCCGTAGGCGTGGCAATAGCCAAGATTAGATCTACCGACCCATTGACAAATTTCTCCGCAATAGCCTGGGCTGTGGCAAAATCCCCTTGGGCATTTTGCACATCGTAAACCACTTTGCTCTCATCATAGCCATACTCCGCCAGTTCAGCAATAAAGCCATCCCGGGCGGCATCTAGTGCCGGGTGTTCCACTATTTGAGTGATACCGATTCTTACCATCCCATCGGCAGCCACGGTGATACTACACCCCAAAAGCACAGCCAACAGGATTGCCGATGTGAGTTGTATTACTCCTTTTCTCATCTTCTCCTGCAGCACACTTTCCCTGGGAAAGTAAACTGCCCCTCCCCCCTTTTTGACATGCATAAATCTGACTATCTGGGCGTGCCTACGTTAGTTGCGAACCAGGATAGCTTCCACCCACACTAATCAATAAGTCTTCTTGCAGACCTTCATGATCAGAGATGTCTGGGAAGCCACAACCCCAGGTATGTCCCTGAGTGTCCTGGTTAAGAAGGTGAACAGCTCTTCATTGGACCTGGCCACCAACTCTAGGATTAGGTCAAATTCACCGGCGGCGACGCCAATATACCGAACAACATCGAGGGGTTGCAGCTCCTCGATCACCCGATCCACACTGTCACCATCCACCTTAACACCTACAATAGCTTGTGTCCGTAACCCCAGTCTCTCACGGGAGGTTACACCCACGATTCGCAAAATCTCATTGTCGATCAGCCGATTAACTCGTTTCCTCACAGTGGCCTCTGCCACACCTAGCTCCGCGGCTAGCGTCGTATAGGGTGTTCGACCATCTGATTGTAGATAGGCAATCAGCTGTTCATCTAGACTGTCCAATTTCTCCTCTGCCACTGTGGTCACCCCTCCTCCCCTATCTTTGTTTTCCGCGAGCTTATTGACCATGTGGTACGAAAGCATAAAGGTTCTTGCGTCAATTATATTGACTTCGCACCAAAAAGGCAATACCTAGAGAGCAAAACGCACCAAAATATGTTGGCAGGGACTCTTTCTACCTTTGGCGTATTAACCAAAATTGTGGGTAAGTAGATGGGAGACGCTATCTTCGAGACCGCAAGACCAAACAGAACAAATAGGGGCCTAAATTGAGCAAGGGAGCGATGGACATGACAAGCTGGCAATTCCTCACCATGCCATTGGTAGGTGGTATTATCGGATGGCTAACCAATGTTGTTGCCATTAGAATGATGTTTCGGCCTCGGGGCCCCATCAAATTGCCCCTGTTGCCCGTTACCATCCAAGGACTTCTGCCTAAGTGCCAAGCCGAACTGGCCCTCAATATCGGTAAGACCATCGAAGAAGAGTTGCTTCCGGTAGAGACCCTCATCGATCAGTTCGAACATGGTGCCTACGAAGAAGAGCTGGCAGCTGCTGTAGGGGTTCATGTGCAGGAACGACTATGTGAAAGCTTGCCCCGCTTGTTGCCAGAGAGCCTGAAAGCAGCTTTGGCAGGTTTTTTTCAGGATATGGTATCCCGTGAACTGCCTCCCTTGATGGACAAGCTAATTGGCCAAGTCAAAGAGAAAGTACGGTCTGATCTGCACATCGCGCCCTTAATTCAAACCAGGATAATGGAATTCGATCTAGAGGAGTTGGAGGAATTGGTCGTGAATGTATCCCATCGGGAGCTCCGCCATCTCGAGCTCCTTGGTGCCATTCTTGGAATCCTCATCGGCCTTACACAAGCCGCCCTGATGTTAGTCGTTACTCCGTGATTGTCCCGGGATCTTCGGAAAAGGGCATAAAAAAACTGCCGCCCATAAGCAGCAGTCACAGGTAAAGATGGTGGGGAAGCCCGGATTTGAACCGGAGACCTCTTGCATGTCAAGCAAGCACTCTAACCATCTGAGCTACTCCCCCATTAGTGGAGGCGGCACCCAGATTCGAACTGGGGAT
>JAAYSL010000011.1 GCA_012518315.1 Bacillota bacterium
ACTCAAAAAGACCCTACAGTAGACTAAATACTGGAAGAGAGCTGTGGCGGTGCTCAGCAGCGAGGCTAGCGCCGCCCTCTCCCATGTATATTTTGAAGCGCTGCCTGAGTGGAGCCAACCAAAAAGCCCCCTGTCACCACGGGGGGCTTAAGCATCTTTCAGCAGGATCTCTAGTTCCACCTTATCCCTCAATGGTATCCCATCTATTCCGATTAGGGGGATCTCTGGTTTTAGCTTTCTTGCCTCTTCCAAGGCGTTCCTGTATATCGCAACCAGTGAGAAACCCCTTAACTGATAGAATCGCAGCGCAGCCACACTATCGTTTGTTGTGATTACCCAGACCCGCTTACACCCTTTATCCGCCGCCACCCTTTTGACATGTTCGATTAAGGTCGACCCTATGCCGATCCTATGAAGACAACTTGCCAAGAGCAACAGTTCACACTCGTTATTGGCGATTTCATACAGAGCTACGCCTACAGGTCTGTGATTTTGCTCAGCAACAAAGCCCAAAAGAGCAGCAACGTCGTGAAGCTCACTCCTCGTTACAATCTGTTCCGAGCCCCAGTTCTCTCGCATATAGGGAATGAGCCACTGTAGATCCTCTGTAGTTTTTTCTCTTACTTGAAATCGCAAACAAATCAACTCACTTCCCTAACACCATCCCACTAATCCGTCACCATGGAGTAGTGATAGATGCCGCCTATGATCCAAGCTTCTAAAGTAATTCTACCAAATATTCTCCGTTGCGCCTACAGGGCTTGATCATCAGTTTTGCTATCCAAAGAGAGTGAAAAGGGATAGCGATCGTCGACGAACAATGTAGTCTTTTTCTTGTGGAATAAAAAACCATGCTTGACATTGCCTATCCCGAGTAGTATAGTTATGCATGTATCATGCGAGATTATGCGAGAGGGGTTGTGGGTAGTGAAAAAGTCGCTTTCTATGCTCTTTGTTTGCATGGCACTTATTCTTGCGATAGGATCTACTGCTGTTATGGGTGCAAAGCCTGTTCTCAAGGTTGGTACAAGTGCAGATTTCCCACCTTTTGAGTTTCAAGATGAGAAGACTGGAGCTTACTTAGGATTTGACATGGATCTGATTCACGCTATTGGTAAAGCCGCTGACATGGAAGTGCAGATCGTAAACACCGCGTGGGATGGGCTGATCCCAGGCCTTCTAACCGGTAACTTTGACTGCATAATATCTGCCATGACCATTACAGAGGAGCGCCTCAAGGCAGTTGCCTTCTCGGATCCATATTTTGCTGCAAGCCAAGTCATCGTAACCAAGACTGATGATTCTTCCATTAAGACCGTAGAAGACCTCAAAGGCAAGCAGATTTCGGTGCAAATCGGCACAACCGGTGACTTGGAAGCATCCGAAATTGAAGGTGCCATAGTCAAACGATTTAATCTGGCCCCTGATGCAATCCAAGAAGTCCGTAATGGAAGCGTTCCAGCTTGTATCATTGACCTGGCTGTGGCAGAAGCAATTTCCGAGCAGTATAAGGACATAAAATTCGGTGAGCCCATCACCTCAGAAGACTACGGCATTGCCATACGGAAAGGCAACAAGGAACTCTTGGAGAAAATCAACGACGCATTGGCCTCCATCAAGGCTTCGGGAGAATACGACAAGATCTTCGCTGATTGGTTCCCAATAGACTAATCGGACTTGACGTGTCGTGTACTAGATAGTCATGAACCGGTCACGGTGACAAAACTGCCGTGGCCGGTCTTCATGCAATGCGAGATGTTGGAGGAATTAATGTGGCCCTTGACTTTTCCATAATTCCAGGCATTCTGCCTGCACTGCTTTTAGGCGCGAGGCTAACTGTACAACTTGCCTTGATCGCGGTGGCAATCGGCCTTGTCATCGGATCATTTGTCGGGATTGGCCGTGTTAGCGGCAATCGGGTGATACGCACTATCACAGGTATCTATGTTGACTTTATCAGAGGCACACCTCTTTTGGTGCAGCTTTTTCTTGTTTATTTCGGCCTTCCTTCACTCATAGGCCGCCCTGTTCCACCTTTCACAGCCGCGATTGCGGCCATGGGTATCAACAGTGGAGCATATGTTGCCGAGATTGTCAGGGCAGGTATACAATCTATCGATAGAGGACAGATGGAAGCCGCCAGATCCATCGGATTAACCTATGCTCAGTCTATGCGGTACATCATCTTCCCACAGGCCTTTAGACGAGTCATACCGCCCCTGGGGAACGAGTTTATCGCTATGCTGAAGGAAACGTCATTGGTATCAGTTATAGCTTTAGAGGATCTACTCCGCAAAGGGCAGGTAGTCATTACAAGAACCTTTAGGCCTTTTGAAATCTACATGGCCGTGGCCCTGATTTATCTAGTAATGACTTTGGCAATATCCAGGCTGGTAGCCTGGTCCGAAAAGAGGTTGAAGGTAGTTGATTAGAACTAGCGGACTACAGAAGTCTTTCGGAAGCAACCACGTGCTCCGTGGGATTGATATCACGATTAATCCCCATGAGGTAGTCGTGGTTATCGGTCCTTCCGGTTCTGGAAAGAGCACATTTTTGCGCTGCCTTAACCTCTTGGAGAAACCCACTGCCGGTCAGGTGTTCTTCCGAGGCCAATGTATCACCGACCCACATGTAAACGTCAATGAGGTGCGGACAGAGATGGGTATGGTCTTCCAAAGATTCAACCTCTTCCCCCACATGACGGTGATTGACAATATCACTTTAGGGCCTGCAAAGGTGCGGGGTGTATCACTGGAAGAGGCAAGGGAGACTGCCCGGGTTCTTCTAGACAAAGTTGGCATCCTTGATAAGGAGAATGCCTACCCCTCTGAACTATCCGGTGGACAGCAGCAGCGGGTTGCCATAGCCAGAGCACTAGCCATGAAGCCTATGGCTATGCTATTTGATGAAGCCACATCAGCCTTGGATCCGGAGATGATCGGCGAGGTGCTGGATGTTATTCGTACATTGGCTGAAGAAGGCATGACCATGGTTATCGTTACACACGAGATGGGCTTTGCTAACGAGGTAGGCGATAGAGTCATTTTCATGGATGAAGGTGTGATAGTGGAAGAGGGCCCACCTGAAGAGGTTCTGGGACAGCCGCAAAACCCAAGAACACAGGCTTTCTTAAGTAAGGTGCTATAGTGCTATATCGCCCAATCACGAGGCCCTGCTTACATCCTTAGCATCAGCTTTTTGGGCCTCGTGAGCCTTGGGATCTGCTTCCTCTAATTAACCCCTGGGTGCCGATGATGCAGGCCCAAATATGCTCTTAAAGACAAACGGCGCTCCTAGTGTAGCCCACATAGCCACTGCAGCATAACGCAACATGTCCCAGAATGCAGTGCCGGGGAAAATCACCTTGAGGCCATACCTGACAACTATCACTCCCGCCAAGCCCAAGACTACCTTGATGATCTGTACCAGAAGGGTTGCACGAACATCATATTTCACATACTCATTCTCTAGTGTATATCCCACCCCTGCCCCAGCTATGAATCCCAACACTTGAGCAACTTCCCTAGAAAACGCTGGATTAAGCAGAGCGGACAACCCAAATACAAGGCCAGGAGCAATCACGGAGCCTACCAATGCAAAACCGACTAACTCCTTACCTCTTTGCCCCAAAGCTCGCACACGGGTTTCAATCTCTAGGTACAGATAAGCAATAGCTGCCCCAAGCACCATTCCTATCAAGACATCCGTGGGATAGTGGACTGTAGCATATACTCGGGTGAAAGCTACGACAATAACCACTGCGATTCCCATAACCGTTACCCACTTCTCTCTGGCACTACCGGCCAAGTACATCCAGAATGTGGACGAGACCTGAGAGTGGCCACTGGGGAATGAATACCCTGTTCCAGTTAGCCGTAGGTATTCAGGTGCATCAAGGTGCGGGAACACGATATAAGGCCTCGGTCTACAGAAAACGAACTTGATTCCTATGTTAATGTAGTTGGAGATGGACAGTGCTATAGCTAATCCGAAACCCAGTGATTTACTAATACACCAGTAGAATATTGGTATTACCACCATGTAAAATGCAGTAGAACCTAGGTCTGTTATTGCCTTTATGA
>JAAYSL010000110.1 GCA_012518315.1 Bacillota bacterium
CTTCATCGAGAATGAGGATCGGCGCATTGTAGCGGATAGCTCTAGCAATCGCCAGCCTTTGCTTCTGTCCTCCGGAAAGCCTAGCACCTCGTTCTCCGATTTCTGTGTCGTCCACCATGGCGATGAACGCCAGCGCCATCCAGTACCAATACTTTCGGGCTATAATTATCAGTCGAGTTATGTGCTGCAAAGATTATCACCTCATGGGAATTTTTCCGCGCCGAAGGCCAAATTCCTCGTGGTCGCTGAGACTTTATCAAGTGGCTTCCATTCCGGGATCCCCGTCGTCATGGCAGAGCTGTTGTGCCTGCCCCTGTTTCTGTCAATGACTTACAGCTTTGCAGGTATTTTCCTATTACTGGCGAAAATCACCCCTCAGAAGGTGATGTTTACCACTTCACCTTCTGAGGGGTGAGCTGTTTTGAGAATAACCGTGATTACCGCAGATGTTATCCAGTCTCGGGGTAGGAGTGACGTGGTGGCACGTCTACCCGAGCGGCTTTCCAGACTCCAACATCCGCATCTAGTAGCTGGCTTTACCATGTCGCGGGGAGACGAAATCCAGGGTGTGCTGTCAGGCTGGCTAACTGCTCCCGAAGTATTGCGACTGCTGCGTTACACCTGTCGCCCTCTACAACTGCGTTTGGGCATTGGTCTGGCGGTTCATGCAGGCAAAATGGCGGAGAACCCTTGGGATCTAAATGGGCCAGCCTTTTTCCGTGCCCGCTCTGCTTTGGACGATCTAAAGCGCAGTAAGCAGGCCAGTACAGAGATTGTAACCGGCGGTGCAGAGGAGCTCGATAGATTGCTCAACGCCACGTTGCTGTTGTTGGATACCATCCTGGCGGGTTGGACCGAGGCACAGTGGGAAGCAGTCCACGTCTATGAGAGTGTGGGAACCTACGCAGCTGCCGGCGATAGGCTGGGTGTGGCACCCCAGAATGTACACAAGCGCTGCCAGGCAGCCCACTGGGCTGTGGTGCGGGAGGCAGAAGATGCACTGCGGTTGGTCGCCAGCATCCTGTCACCCTAATAGGGATGATTGTTGGCAGATCACCTGTATGTGGGTGAGGAGGGGTCGATAATGACAATGCTTTGGCTGTTGGTATTCGCACACGTCACCACCGACTTTCTCTTTAGTTCTCACGAGCTGTCTGGGGTTAAGCCGGATAACCTACTTAGAAAGGGCCTTACCCATGGGCTGATCGCTTTTTTCTGCACGTTGGCTGCAATGCACATCTTTGGGTGGCAAGTCGCCCTGGTTGCCGTGGGATTAGTCACCACAGGTCACATTCTTTTGGATGTCTTGATGAGCCTGGGGTGTGCCCTATGGTCGCGCCACCGAGGAACTCCAAAGGAGCCAGGATTAGGTATTTTGCTCACTGATCAGATACTACATTTTTGGATACTGGCCTGGGTATGGCGGCTAGTTGAAAGCCCACCTAGCATACCAGTCATGGCCTTCTACCAGAGCATCCTGCCATTGCCTGCCATTGACACTCTGCCCGATCCGGGACGGTTTGCAGCGGTAGCTTCTGGTCTCATATTGGTTAGCTTCGGTGGCGCAGTATTCGTCAGAAGAGCCTTGGACAGTATATTCTGTGATGTGCAGGGACTGCGAGACACGGAGAACTCAACGGGTAAGTACATAGGTATACTGGAAAGGCTTTTGATCTTCATTCTGGTTTTGACTAACTCTCTGGAAGGAGTGACCTTCCTATTTGCCGCCAAATCCATCACCCGCTACAAGAGAATCTCTGAAGAGCAAGGCTTTGCTGAGTACTACCTGATTGGAACTCTACTTAGTGTTGTATGGGCTCTGACCATCGGGCTGGGGTTGCGTGCCATTCTTCGCAATGGGCTGTAACTTAGCAAGCCAGGTCCGCGGGGCAGCTAGCGGGATGGGTGATACTGTCTTTAGGAGCTTGCGGCCAGCGGTGTTAGGGGCATTGAGTCCTCGAGAAACACGATGCTCAACAATCAGCGTCCGGCAGGAATCCTGGACAGCCCGGGCGAAGGGGTGACACACGGTGGGTAACATCGAGCAATTTGAAGCACTACGCGGGGTTGCAGTTCACCCTGGAAAGAGAAAGGTCGTATGGTGTTACCGGAATTGACTACCGGAACTACGGCCTGCCACCATTTCGGAGCCTGCGGAGCATAGCGCTTTCGACCATGAAAGGTTGACAGGCGGAGTAAGCCTTTCAGGGGGTCTGGAGAGGGCGCGGGGGAGAGGAGCTAAAGGGATGAGAATGAGTCGCTACGCTGTCATCGACGTTGAGACCACTGGATTTTCGCCAGTGCACAACCACCGGATCCTGGAAGTTGCAGTGATCCTGGTTGATAATGACGGAAACATGGTATTTGAGTGGGACACGCTGATCAATCCCGTTCGTGATGTTGGGGCGACTGAGATCCATGGCCTCAGTGGAGCGGACGTCTACTCGGCTCCGACATTTGACCAGATCGCACCCGAACTGGGATCGTTGCTTAAGGGGCGGGTGCCGGTAGCGCATAACCTGTCGTTCGATGCACCATTCTTAGCCGCTGAGTTTGCCCGTGCAGGATACTTCGTTGGGCTTGAAGGAACCTCAGGGCTTTGCACCATGAGGTTGGCATCGCACTACCTTCCGGCAGGCCCCAGAACGCTAGAAGCCTGCTGTAACTGCATTGGCTACCGGCTTGAATCAGCCCACGCTGCTCTGGAAGATGCCCGGGCCACAGCCCAGTTACTAGCTTACTACATAGGACAAGATGATGACTTCGCCAGGTATTGGGCCGACGAGATTGCTGTCGCCCAGGGAATTGCGTGGCCGGCGATGCCACAAGTGACCGCGACACGAGTGTCCCGGGAGTCGATTGCTTTCGGAACGGAGGAGCATTTCCTCCGGCGACTGGCGTCAAGGGCTCCCCGCAAGATTGATACTGAAGCAAACAGCTATCTCGCAGTACTCGACCGTGTTCTTCTTGACCGGCGGATTAGTTATCACGAAGCGGATGAGCTGGTTGCCATCGCCGAGGTGAATGGCCTGTCTCGAGAGGATGCGGTGACCATCCACCGGCTGTACCTGACAGGACTTGCCCGCCTAGCACTTGAGGATGGTGTCGTGACTCCTGATGAGAGGTCTGACCTCAAGTTGGTAGCAGCATTACTTGGGCTGCCTGATGACAGCGTCGATTGCGCACTCGACTCTGCGACACAGCAGCAGGATGAGGTCTGTGAGGTGGCACGATTCGAGCTCAAGGTTGGCGATGCAGTGGTTTTCACCGGTGAGGCCCCCGGGATTAGCCGAGTGGACTTGGAGTACCGGTCTCGAGTAGCCGGATTTCGTGTAACCGGTGGGGTGAGTAGAAAGACAACGCTTGTTGTCGCGGCTGATCCGGATAGCCTCAGTGGTAAGGCCCGGAAGGCCCGTAGCCTCGGGGTTCCCATAGTAGACTATCCGACGTACTTTCGGATGCTCGATTCTGTTCGGTGCTCAGAGGTTAATCCAGCGTAGGGTAGCTAGGTGATTTGGTCTTCAAAAGGGGTAGGAACTTCGCAAGAGTCGGCCGTAAGTCTGAAAGTTGACAGGACTACTCAGGGGTGGAGGTGCTAACTTGATATGCACTGATCTTCAAAAAGCTCACTTGGAGGAAGCCTGTGAGCTACTTGCTACTTCATATCGCTGTCAGCGGGAAGGGGTTCCTGTTTTGGATGAAGACAACGGAAGTACAGAAAGAATACTGCCTATGCTGCAATGGTGTCTTGAAAATCATTCGGGGGTAGCAGTATTCGAGAAGAACAAGATGATGGCATATATGACAGGGTTTTACATTGATGGACTGCTTGGGGTACATAAAGGGGTTCTGAGTCCTGAATGGGCACACGCTTCATCAAATGAGAAAGCTTTTGAAGTCTATAGACTCATGTATCAGGCAATAGGGCAAAAGTGGGTTGATGATGGTTGCCTTACACATGCAATTGTGTTTATGAGCTATGCAGCCGAAGCCCAAGAGGCTTTCTGCTGGAATGGATTTGGAGGAGTATGCATTGATGCAATAAGAGAGGTTAAGCCTATAGAAGTTAAGTCGCCCAAGGAAGTACGCGTAACTCTCATGGAGGATAAGGATATTGAGGAATTGCTGCCTTTAGTAGATGGACATAACCGACATTTGGTCAAATCACCTGCATTCAAGCCATATATTGAGCCTGAAAGTACAGTTGGACTTGGAGACATGTTGAGAGAGCCTGGAAATCTTGTATGGATGGCTTGGGACAGTAACGAAGCTGTTGGGTATATGAAAGTAGCACCGATCGAAGACGGGGCCGCATGGATTGTTAATGGAAAAGGGAAGTTTGCTGTGAATGGTGCTTATGTGAAGCCTGAATACAGGGGAAAGGGTATCGGTAAGCTGCTCCTATCTGCCATCATGGAGTGGGCGACAAAGGAAGGATTCAAGCGATGTTCAGTAGATTTTGAGGCAACAAACATAGAAGCATGCCGATTCTGGTTGAGACATTTTCGGCCTGTATGTAAGTCTATGGTACGACGGCTGGATGAAACGATCTTAAACACAATAAGATAAGGTGGCAGATTGGGTAAGGTTTTTGTTTGGGGGCAATAATTGACACTGTCGTGGAAACAAGTGTTCGCAAAATTGAATTTAGGGAATTGCCCGAAATTCATGGTAGATTGGGTAGATAGGTTGTGAAGCCAAGAAAGAGGCGAGGTAATGGGCATATTGGTCAGGGACAAGGAGTTTTACAGGACAGCACTGCTAATTGCTGTGCCTGTAGTAGCGCAGCAGACTATCAATATTGGTGTCAATCTCGCTGATACAGTAATGTTAGGCTCATTGGGGGAAATTCCCATTTCGGGTTCATCCCTGGCCAACCAATTCTTCTTCATTTTTAACGTGCTTTGCCTGGGAATGGGTGGTGGTGCTGCTGTCATGACGGGTCAGTACTGGGGAGCAGATGACAGAAAGTCAATTCACAAGACCATGGCATTGCTGTTTCGGATCTGTGCAGCCGTGGCTCTGATATTCTCTGCCCTCGCCTTCTTCTTGCCGACCCAAATTCTGTCAATATACACAAATGACCTAGCTGTAGTTGAAAGTGGAGCCAGGTACCTAAAGCTACTGGCTTTTGCGTTCTTGTTCCATGGCCTCAACTTGACATCCATCATCGTGCTGCGCACCGTGGGGCTCGCCCGTTTAGGGTTCTACACTTCGTGTCTTTCCCTTCTGATTAATGTGTCCTTCAACTGGATCTTCATCTTCGGCAACCTGGGTGCCCCAAGGTTAGAGATTGTCGGGGCGGCCCTGGCCACTGTGATCGCTAGGATTGTTGAATTTAGTGTCACCTTTGGTTACCTGTTGTTTGTGGACGAGCGCATCATGTTCCGGATTAGAGACCTCCTCACCCGGGTAGACACTGATATTGTCCAGCAATTCCTTCATACAGCAGTACCGGTGATCATAAGTGATGGTCTGCTCGTTCTGGGCGGTAACGCCTTAGCCATGATAATGGGCAGGATGGGCAAAGAAATGGTGGCCGCCAACACCATAACTTCGGTGACCGTTCAGCTTTCAACAGTGTTTAACATGGGTCTAGCTAGTACCAGCAGTGTGATGACTGCCAATGCAGTGGGCCGCGGTGATTTTGACCAGGCGCAGGAGCAGGGGGTCACCTTTTTGGTTCTTAGCATGCTCATTGGGGGATTGGGATGTATTGTGATCAACTTGCTTAAACCCTATATAGTCAACTTCTATGACGTCAGCGCAGAAACCAAGATCATAGCCACTCAGTTGATGACTGTCGTCGGCTTTCTTGTCATTTTCCAGACCATTCAATCAGTCATGACAAAAGGAGTCCTCCGTGGTGGAGGTGATACTAGGTTCTTGATGGTAGCCGATGTGCTGTTCTTGTGGGTGAGTTCCATTCCCCTCGGTTATCTGGCTGCCTTTGTTTGGGAGCTGCCTCCCTATGTAGTCTACTGCTTTCTTCGGGTTGATCATATCGCCAAGTCGATTTGGTGTATCTTCAGGCTTAGGAGCAGGAAATGGATCAAGAGGGTAAGAATTGAGAACCATGTTAACTCGTTAGCAGGTTGACCTAATCAGCGTCAGTGGCACGATAATGGATCGGAGAAGCAGTAGCAGGCCCCTCGCTTGTATCTCTAGTACAAGGATAGCTTCTGTAAAAGCTAGCTTTCGAATGAAGCAAGGAGACACGGGACTATGTATAGTAAAGTCTTGAATGATAAAGGGAGAAGAATTCCGTGAGAATAGTGGTTCTGCATGGGCAGATGCATAAAGGTAGTACATACAATATCACACGACTTTTTCTAGACAGACTCTCGGATGAGAACACGGAAATAAATGAGTTCTTTATGCCAAGAGATGCACCATCTTTCTGTATAGGATGTTACAACTGCTTTGAAAAAGGCGAGTCGCAATGTCCACACGCTGATACTGTACAGCCAGTAGCCAAAGCAATCGAGGAAGCAGATCTGCTGATCCTGGAATCTCCGTGCTATGTTTTGGGAATGACTGGTCAGCTCAAGACATTCCTTGATCATATGGGATACCGTTGGATGGTGCACCGTCCTCATCCCAAAATGTTTGGCAAGGTGGGGCTGGTCATTTCTACTGCTGCCGGTGCAGGGGCAAAAAGAGTGACAAAGGCTTTACGAGACCACCTGTTTCATTGGGGAGTACCTCAAGTCTATCGCTATGGCAAAAATGTCGGTGCTTCAAGCTGGGAAACTGTAAAGCCAGAAACGAAGTTACGGATAGAGAAGGATGCTGACCGAATAGCCGCTAAGATGTTGAAGCGGCTTGGCAGGGCAAAGCCAGGAGCAAAAACAAAAGCATTATTTGAAGCAATGCGAATGAGTCAAAAAGCAAATGATTGGAATCCCACTGATAAGGAATACTGGCTAAGAAACGGATGGCTTGATGGGCATAGACCTTGGTGAGAAAGAACAATCGGGATTATCCAGATATTTTGGCGGCCAAGAATATCACAAGAACATCTGATAGCAGAGGTTCTAGCCCACAGGCGCGGTAGGATGAGTCCGGTAGGCAAGGACCAGCGCATAAAGGGAAATGAAAAGGAGCGGCAGGTGGATGATGCCGTTCCACCAGAGCACATCGGGGACGAAAATGAAGTTTACTAACGCGTTATATATCCCGATAATCAGCCCAACCAGTGCGGTAACCCGCATGAGCGCTATATTGACCCGTGGGTAGAAGAAGAGCAGGACGGCAAGATAAACCGGAGTCATCATGCAGAAAGCCAGGCCCGATCCGGAAGTTAGGATATAGGCTGGGTTAAAGTCGGGCACCATGGTCTTCATGTTGATGGGTCCCCAGAATGCGAGAAACGCTGGGAGTAGAGCCCAGTAATTCCCAAGAGAGCGTTCTCCTGGGCGGGAAAAGTCGTTTTCTCCGGCCATTGCCTCCCAGAACCAGAACAGGGCCACAAAGAGAAACATCAGAAGGTTGGAGATGATTACCCCCCAGCCGTACTCCTCGGTTAAGGTGATACTCTGTAAGAAGGCAAAAAGGAGATAGGTGATGCCCGCATAGAGACTGAAAATGCGACTGCTCATGTTACCATACAGGATAATGCCTATGATCAATATGAGGGGAATGATCTTAAACAGCGGGTACCAACTCTCCCAGGAGTAGACAAGCGCCTGGCCCAGGATTAGCTGGATCACCGCTCCGGTATCGATCGGATTGTACCTTTGAGACGTGTAAGGCGGAATAAACTGGACCAACAAGACAGCAAGAAAAAACCACCACCTATGAGTTAGCCGTCCCAGACCCGCTTGGATTCTTACCTGACGTGCTTTATTCATGACCTTCTCTCCTTGAGCCTCTACCGGCCTACGCCCTGTTCATTAAGGCAGAGGAAGGCTAGTTGTTATCCTGTAGGAGTGTATTCAGTATTTGGCGATTAATTTCCTCTTTTGCGACAAATATTTCCCCACAAAATGGTTTAGGCTCTATCCTACCTGGATCTAGATCCACTTAGCGACGCACGCAAATCACGCCAAGTCAGCCCAGCACTCAGCCTGCCAATCAATCTGGAGCGGACATTGGGGATCGCTTCCCCAGGAAGCTCTGGATGGAGCAGCGGAAGAAGTAACGGCCGCGATTCGTCGCTAGAACATCCAAAGAGGCTTCTAGTGTTGCCAAGAAGGTTAGGAGCCTACTCGTGACAGAGGAACCCGGCCGATGTCCCATGGGCATCCGCCGGGTTCGAAAAGCGGGTCGTGGGAGATAGCCCGTCTTTTCTAATTGACGGCTAATGAGGCCATGTCTTAGGAGTCCAAGGGAAGTCCTTATCCAGTGGATAGATGGGTCGCTTGGTAACCTGATACGGTATCGTCTCCAGGAGCAAATTGGTATCCCCTGGTGTTAGCGCAAGTAGCGGGCGCTTGGTTAAGGCCTGGAACTCAGGGCTTAAGTATCCGCTCTTTACAACTATTATCTTGTAGTCCATGGGATCGAGGTCGAGATCTCTTA
>JAAYSL010000012.1 GCA_012518315.1 Bacillota bacterium
GTATATACCTGCTTAGATTCTGGAGAATGCTTCGCTCTAGATTCCGGATATCCCCAGAGCCAATTGCTACAGGAACACGCTACCACAGGAGTTAGTGGAGATGGTAACGAAGCAATTCATACCATATCAGCTGAGGCACTGGGGCAGGCAGTTGATGCAAGCCACCGGCAGTGCTTAGTCTGTAGGATAGGAGTTGGGTATGTTGCCAGAAGAAGCCAAAGTCAAGGACCTATGTGAACTTGGTAAGTTACAGGAACTACCCTCTAGTGATGGTTGCTTTGTCTGCGGTCAGGATAACCCTAGTGGTCTACACATTCGGTTTTTCACTGATGGTGAGGTTGCGTATGGGGAGTATGTGCCACCTGATGGTTACCAGGGGTATGAGGGGAACCTCCACGGAGGGATACTTAGCACTCTACTAGATGAAATAATGGCTAAAGCTCTGGCCGCGCAGGGGATTACAGTGGTAACCGGCAAATTGGAGCTGCGTTTTCGACAAGCCGCCCCAACCGGAGAGAAACTCCTAATCAAAGGCTGGGTTAAGTCCCAAAAGGCAGGCAGTTACAAGGCCGCAGGTGAGATCACCGGCGAGGAAGGCCAAGTTTTGGTAGAGGCCGAGGGCCTCTTTTTCCCTAGAGACCATCAAGAACTAGTGAACTAGGGGGCTGGACTAGTTCCAGGATTTTTCGAAGACAGTCTTAGTCTCACCCGTTCTAGCGAGCTTAGGTGGGCTATAGTTGGCGCTTACGAAGATAAGAGACGGATGGGCAAGTTGGGAAGCCCACCCGCCTCTTAGGGGAAAGGTAGGGGATCTAGGCTGAGTGCTGGGAAAAGACCGGTACAACTCCTTCGGCCAAGTGCTTTAGTTGCACTATGGCCAACTAAAGCACTTGGCCGACAACTGCCACCGGGCTTTGCACATGCTTGCGAAAATGTGCAAGGTAATCAGGGGGAAGACTGCAAAGCAGGCAAGTGGCTGGCCCTGCTGACTTGGTGAGGTTTTGGGAGCATGCGGAAAAAGGCCCTGTTTCAGACAGCCTTAATGCAAGTCCCGCAGTTTGGGCCATTAGGTTTGCTTCATAGGCAATCCCCTTAGAGCCTACTGGCAAAATATCAGTTACATACGTGAGCTGTAGGATATCTTGTAGTAGGGAAAGGGCGGCGATTTCGTTATCCTCCAGGTGTACCTCATCGCCGACTTTGGGTTTGCCAACACAAATGACTAGATTCCCCTTGCTTGCAGGGCCAGCCCGAAAAGCTTCTTGATTTGCTAGCAGCCCTATCACAGTGATCCCCACACCGGTTTGGCAAGTTTGGACATTTTCCTCGGTACTGCCTGTGATGATGGGAATATCAAGGCTTGCTGCCAGGATTTCACCCCGAATCCCCCTGAGGATCTCTTGCCCGGTAGGTGACATTTCTACAGACAAGGTGTTGACTAGAATCTGGGGTTTAGCACCTGTGGCCATGACTTCCATTAAAGGCACTCTGGCAGCAAATCTACCTACGATGTAGCCTGGGACAGTGAAAGTATCTTGAGATTTTGGGCCAATACCACCCAGAGAGTCACAGGCAATGACTAAGATAGATCCATCGGGTAGATTCATCATGGTTAGATCTCGATATTGTCTGACATTATAGCTAGATGGCTGCATTTGCTCACCGGCCTTTATTGGTATTCTCTTCACTAGATGGTCAATCGCAGCGTAAGCGGGTTCGTGATAGAGCACGGTAAAGTAAGCCCGCTACTACGACATTGATAGTAGAGGCCACTAGCAATGGTACCACCATGGCTAAAAAGAAAGGAAGACCGAAGCCAGGAATCAGAATGAAAGCCGCTGGTGCAGCAATACCGTTGGCGATTATGCCAATAATTACAGCATAGGCTGTGTTTAGATGGTGATTAGCATAGCCGATGAGAATTGCTACTACTACCATTTGCAAGGCAATGAAAA
>JAAYSL010000111.1 GCA_012518315.1 Bacillota bacterium
CAAGAGAGGAGTAAAGGGTGTCAAGAAACGGGGCAATCACTGGACCAATATAATGGATTACATCTGTAACGGTGATGGTAGAAGCTTTATTCCGGGTGGCTTCTTCCTGGGTGGTCTCTTCTTTTACCGCAGAAATCGTCTCTCCCATCTCGGCAACGCCCGGCAGCATGCCTAATAAGGAAAGGCTATTGTACTCAGGAAAGGCCACTAAATGTGCCCCAAAAGCTACTGCTTCCCTTACTCGCCGGTGAATCATATCTATATAACCTATAGGATCCGTAAATAGCTCGATCTGCACCTGAAGGGCAGCTACATTCAGGTGATTCTCCCTCATAGGAGGGGCCTTTCTTTCCTCAAGTAGGGCCCCAAGCCGCTTCCTTAGCCTAGCCGGGCGACACTGCCAGTATAGGTATTGTCTAAAGAGTCGTTCTTTCCATCCGTCAAGCGCCATAGTTAATTCCTCCAGAAAGCAAAACACTAGATCATCGCAAGGTACACACCCTTGCAACGGAAGCCTTCAGCAAAATCCATGTCGATCCTTCTATTCCCGATTACTCGTAACAACTCCCCAATGCCAAATCGACACTAGCATTGGGATCAGGTGTTTATCTTGGGCTGACTGCGGCAATAGGCATGGAAGTAGTGGGTGAGATTACACCAAGGATCCCCTTTAATCAAGCTAAGTTAGCCAACCTAACGTAGCAAAAGCTAACATACTTTGCAGAGGAACTAGGCACTATAGGTTCTTTCAAAAACAATCGGCAAGGTAATGTCAACCTTCAGGCCTCGCTCCAAGCGCTCTAGCCTAACTCCATACTGTCGGCCATAGAGATGCCGCAGACGCCTGTGAATATTCGATAACCCCATGCCCCTTGTTGTTGCAGTGGGGGAGGCAGTCTCTCCTTGAAGCAAGCCATTGAGCTGGTGTTCACGGCTAGCGCTTATGCCTGGCCCATCATCAGATACGGAGACCTTCATCACATCGCCCTCGCGGCCAATCCGGACTTCGATCCTTACTGGATCCATACTTTCTTCAACCGCGTGGATGAAACAATTCTCAACCACCGGTTGTATGGAGAATTTGGGTATCTGGGCACCCAGAACCTCTTCGTCAACCTGTAGCGAATACTCAAATCGATCACCATACCGATGTTGCTGTAGATAAACATAACGCTGCAGGTACGTTAACTCCTCCTCCACCGCAACCAAGTGATTGGGCCTACTTACCGTATACCGGAATAGATCTGCCAAAGCCCGCAACATATCCACAATGTCGCTGTTTTTGTTTGTGACGGCTTTGCCTACCATTCGATCAAGTGTATTGAAAAGAAAGTGGGGGTTGATGTTAGCCTGCAAGGCCCGAAACTCTGCCGATAGGGCCAACTGTTCTGCCTCCTGCAATTTCCGATACGCATTATATAGTGTGTAGACGATCATACTCGCTACAACTACACTGAGAATGGTCACAACAAGTGAGCCTCCAGCGACATAGCGTACTGGCTGAATCACTTCCTGTGCTGAGCGCTCCACGGTGACAATCATTCCAACAGAAGGGACTCGTAGAAAAACACCAGCACGTTTTTCGTTTCCTCTTTCAAAAAAGGCAAAACCCATTTCCTCTCGAGGCATGTTCATCTGGAGCTGCATGATGGGATCATCACTCTGATCTGATAGAAGCTGAGATTCCTTGCTGTAATAGCGATAAGGCCTCGCCAACAGATAGCCTTCGGATGTATAAAGGGATACTGGATTGTTTGACCAGTCTGCACTATCCAAAAGGGCATGGTTAATGTCGATTTCAACTACCACCAACCGGGTTATGTGGGAATCGCGGAACGCAAACCTCATTAGTGGTACTATCGTGGATAGGCCGCTTTGTTCAAGAAATGGTCTTCCCATGACCGTTTGACTTGTGGGCAGTGGATATCCTAGATACTGCAAAGAGCCTTGCGATAAGTATCTTTGCCACCACTCCAATTGATCAAGATACTCATATCGCGTATTATACGAGGGGATCAGCTGACCAGAATCGTAAATCACCCAGCTCCGCACTATGCTAGGCACACATTGCTTCATGTCGTATAGACTCTCCTGGACTAGTTCTGTGCTACCGTCCTTTACCCCCTGTGAGTTTACAATACCATCCAGCCCACTACTTATCTGGTGAAATACCTGTTCCAGCTGCTCTTTATACAATTTGGCTTCCCAAAACAAGCCTCTCCTAATCTGTTTTGTCAGGTTTCTGGATACTTGGATATAGATAATGATGCTGCACACTGTGGTTACAACCACGATGAGGATGCATGCAACCAACCAGACTCCTCGGGTCTGTTGTGAGAAATCCCATCTCCTTCTCCTCTTCACGGGTTCACCTCTAGACCTTTGCATATTGCTGAAGGCTCCAGCATCGAACACTGGCTTTAGTCCATCATAGTCACAGGGTTTCGCGCTACCCGTCTTCTTGCTATCTCCCGAAAGGTGTTACGATAGCTGCCAGGGCTCTGCCCTGTCTCTCTCCGAAATACCCTGTTAAAGTAGCTTACATCGTTGTATCCAACAAGCTCAGCAATGCGTTGTATCTGCAGAGAGGTCTGAACCAGTAGCTCCTTTGCTTTTCTCAGCCGGACACATGTTAAGTATTCTACAAACGTACGGTTACAGTATTTGCCAAACTGAGAACTGAGATGACCTGGGCTAACTGCCACATATTCTGCTACCTCAACTAGAGTCAATGGACCATCATATTGCTCCTCAATATATGCCTTAGCTTTGATGATATAATCTGGCAAGAGATTTTCTTCGCCGAGAAACCCATCATCATGTATGTTCGCCTCTAGTGCCACCCGCATCAGATCCATCTGGACTTCCTTGCGCTGATGATCCTCTCTAATCCCTTTTAGTACCTTGACAATAGCATCGGGGAAAATGGGTTTCAGAAGATAGTCATAGACATTGAGTCTAATAGCCTGTTGTGCATACTCAAATTCGTCATAACCACTGATTAGGACGGCATAGCCATTCCAACCCAGACTCTGCATCTGTCTTAACATCTGTAAACCATCCAAAACAGGCATTTTGATATCAGTGATAATCACATCTGGTATGATTATGTCTAGGAAAAACAGCGCTTCTTCCCCGCCTAGTGCCTTTGCGACTACGTGGAACCCCAAATTCGCATCGTCGATGTAGCTCTCCAGTGTATCGAGGACTTCCAGCTCATCATCAACAACCATGACTTGGTACATCCAAATACCCCCGCAATCGGTTTGAGCCTTCTCTATATAGAGAATGTTAATCTTTATGTAATGCTACTTCTACTATCACAATGCATGATCCTGAGAAAAATCGTCGCACCAGAAAAAACTCCAATAAGAACTGAAATCTATACCTATATTATCATTCATTGTTCTTATATACTTAATTATGGGTAGTTCTATTTCCTGCAGGTCTTGGGTTACAGAACTCCTTGTAAGGCGGTTTTTACACAACTAAACGGAGGGGAGAGAATATGTCAACAAAAAGGACTGTCTGTATTCTGGTTTTGCTCAGCACGTTCATGGTTGCTTCGTTGGCAGTTCAGGCTAAAGAGGTTACAACAATTCGTTACGCCTTTTGGGGGAACCCGACAGCGATAGGGGTAGAGCAGGATATTATCGATGCATTTCACGAAGCCCATCCAGAAATCAAAGTAGTTCCAGTAGCCGTCGCTTACAATGACCATCATACGAAACTGCTTACACAGATAGCCGGTGGAATGGCCCCTGATGTCATGCGAATTGACTCCTACTTCTTCGCGGATTTCATCAACGCGGACGCTATGCTCGATATCACCGACTTGATCGAACGAGACAATATCAACATGGACTTGTACTACGAGGCGGGTTTGCTAGATAGTATACACAATGGACGATACTACGGCCTGCCTTGGGGAACTGCACCTTTGTACATGGTAGTCAATATTGGTATGTTTGAGGAAGCGGGACTGCCTGTTCCAGATCCAGACTGGGACTGGGACCAATTCCTGGGCATTATCAAGAAGCTTAGCAGAGGTGAGGGCACAAAACGCCAATACGGGTTTGGGTTTGAGTCCAATTTGGTGAGCTTGTTCCCATTCATATGGGGCTCAGGCGGCGATCTGTTTGACGAGGCCCGTACTACATTCACCCTCAATGATCCCAAAGCAGTTGGAGTATTTGACACGTTTGGCAAGATGGTGGCGGATAACCTGGTACCAGATCCCGCTAACTTCCTCACCACCGAAGTGCTTAGCCGCTGGACGATTAATAACACGGTTGCCATGCGGTATGGATCCGCCCAAGAGATCCTGGCGTTACAACAGGCTGAAGACTTGCGGTTTATTGTAATGCCCATGCCAGGTGGTAATGAAGTCA
This sequence comes from Bacillota bacterium, assembly GCA_012518315.1. Classification (GTDB taxonomy): domain Bacteria; phylum Bacillota; class Limnochordia; order DTU087; family DTU087; genus JAAYSL01. The sequence continues at coordinate 4,392 of JAAYSL010000111.1, forward strand.
AAAACACTACTGTCTATAAATCTAACACTGTATCAATCAGCAAATCCAGCCAGAACAAAGAAGCCGCTTGGACCTTTCTCAAGTTTCTCCGTGGACCAGGTTTGGAGGGCGAAAGACTCTATATGAAGGCTAATAGAATCCCGCCTACATTTAATGTGCCTGAACTGTGGGAGCTCTTCGCCGATCCTACCAAGCATCCCAAAAACATAGTAGAAATGACGCAGCTAATCGCCAGCAAATACGCACATACACTTCCCTTGCGCCCCGGTTGGAATGAGTTTACATCAATCATTGAATCCGAACTACAAAAAGTATTCGCAGGCCAGATACCTGCACAAGAAGCAATGGTCAAGATTGCTCCAAGAGTACAGGAGGTACTTGACCGAACCGGGCAGTAACGTCAAAGTTGCAGTAACTATTGCTAACAAAAGGATAGCTCGCTATCCTTTTGTTAGCACTCTTTCTGGAGGTGAGCGGGTGAGTAGAAGGAAGATTAATCGCAAAGAGACCATAGCCGGATACCTCTTTTTAGCTCCCAATATGGTCGGTTTCTTGGTATTTATGGTATTCCCCCTGGTTGGTTCCTTGCTACTTAGCTTCTCGCACTGGAACCTTATACAATCCCCTACTTTCGCCGGGCTAGACAACTATCGGCAGTTGTTTGAAAATCCTTTGTTTTGGCAGTCTCTCAAGAACACCGCTTATTTTGCTTTTGTGGGTGTCCCTCTGCAAATAATCCTAGGGCTGTTTTTGGCCGTACTACTTTACAGCAACATCAAAGGACTAGAGTTCTTTCGTACCGTTTATTTTCTACCTGTAGTAAGCTCGACCGTTGCTGTCTCCCTTATGTGGCAGTGGTTATTTGACTCTCATACCGGACTATTGAATCACGTTCTAGGCTGGTTTGGTATCAATCCAGTGCCTTGGCTAGTCTCCCCAAAGTGGGCTATGCCCAGCGTAATCTTGGTCGCCCTCTGGAAAGGAATCGGCTATAATATGGTCATTTTCCTGGCGGCACTAAAGGGTGTTCCTGAGCATCTTTATGAAAGCGCCCGTATTGACGGTGCCAACCGGTGGCAGCAGTTCTGGAACATAACTTTTCCAATGATATCTCCCAGCACCTTCTTCGTCACAATAACATCGATCATCAATTCCTTTCAGGTATTTGATGTGACAACCGTTCTGACCGGAGGAGGGCCTGCAAATGCAACACATACTATCGTGATGATGATCTATCAGTATGCCTTTGACTTCTTCCGTATGGGTTATGCCTCATCAATTGCTTACGTACTCTTTGGCATTGTCCTCATTTTCACCCTTCTCCAGCTGTACTTTTCCAAGAAATGGGTACATTACTAAGGATGTGCTGCAAAAAGAGGAGTGACTGTAATTGATTCTAGAACCGATCAACGTAGCAAATACGACTGGTAAGAAAAAACCAATCTCTTGGTCTAAACTCTGCGCTTACGCCATTCTGTCCCTCGGTGGTATCATAATGGTCATACCTTTCCTTTGGACTGTAGCCGCTTCGTTCAAGACTTACAGTGACTTATTCTATAACCCGTATAGGCTGATTCCCACCGAGTGGACTTGGACTAACTACGTTGATGTATTTAGACAGGTGCCTTTCCATCTTTATTTTCTTAACACTATCAAGATTACGGCTGCGTCAACACTAGGCGTATTAGTTACATCGGCTCTAGCTGCATACGCGTTTGCCCGTTTGGAGTTTCCCGGGCGAGACTTCTTGTTTATGGGTTATTTGGCTACCATGATGATCCCAAGGCAGATCACCCTTGTGCCGACCTTTGTCTTGATGCGATGGCTGGGTCTCCTTGATACCCACGCATCCCTCATTCTCCCTGGTTTGTTTAGCGCCTATGGTACTTTTCTTCTAAGACAATTCTTCCTGACCATCCCTACGGAGCTAGAGGAAGCCGCTACGATAGATGGCTGTGGTTATATCAGGCGATTCTCCACCATCATATTGCCCTTATCCAAACCAGCCCTCGCCACTCTAGGGATTTTCATCATGATGCAGGTATGGAATGACTTCCTTTACCCTATGGTATTTATCCAAAGCGATGAACTGCGCACTCTCACTCTTGGGCTTTCTATATTTAGAGGCGATGTGGATATTCAGTGGAATCTGCTCATGGCAGCGACAACCCTCTCAATCGTTCCTATGGTCATCGCTTTTCTATCAGCTCAGCGCTTTTTCGTGGAAGGTATAGCCTTGACCGGCCTTAAAGGTTAGGCTTATCATCGCTGGAATGGATTCCGGTTCCCGGCGTAGATCCATAAAGCTCGGGCAACAATCCCTCATAGGCCTTTGGCTGAAGCAGCCTAAGTAGTGGGTAGCTCCTCTGAATCTCCTGGCGGTCAGCCTCCATTAGCTCGGCGATGGCATCGGGGTTCTCATCACTTGCTTGTGCCAGATAGCCAGTCAAATCCGGTGTCACTTCACAGGGGCCAATAATGGCACACTGCCCCTGGAAGGAGCGTTCACAGATAGTGCCGTTTAGCTGTGCCTCCACCGCCCAGAATTGGTTCTGCTGTACCTGAGCCCAAATCCCAGCTAGCTGTGTCTTGCTCTCCAAGCCGTCCACTAGAGCACCAGTGTGGGCAACTAGTGCCACCCCTTCCAGGGCTAGGATGCGGCCAATTTCGGAGTGGCGTGCATCGGTACCGACAATCAGACCCATTTTCAATCCCACCAAATCCACTAGACATAGCTCTTCCCCCCTGCTAAAACCCAAAGCACGCTCCTCACGGCTAAGGTGAGTCTGGCGCTGTTTGCCACAAAGCTCACCTTTTGGGTTAAAGCAGTAAGCCGTCTGATAAAACAAGCCTCCTTTCTCTTCAACCGTCGTCCCCGCCACCAGATAAAGCCCATTTTCCCGGGCTAGATCGCTGTGTAAGCCCAGGAAGTGCTGATTCCATTCGCTTGCTTCTTGCATAAAAAGTTTTAGTCCCTGCAGAAACCCGCAGGGCCTTCTTAGGTACCCTGCCCCTATCCAAAGCAGGAAAGCAGTGTAGGAAGGGAGAACAGCTAACTCAACCTGGAGCTCCTCCAGTAGCTTTGTCAGACCAGTAACGTAATTCTCGGTTAGCTCAGTCTTTAGTTCCCTCAGAGAAAGAGCTGCAACTCTCAAACTATGACCCCCTCTCTGCTGCCAATTTGCCTGACACCCATTGTACCAAACACACCTACCAGGTCAAGACTCTCCAGGTCTCGTAGTCTGTGGGATGATGCCCTGCTAGAGGCTTGCTGGTTGGTGGCTTCCGTGGTAAACTAAGCTTATGTACTATCATGTTTTGGTAATAGGGTAACGAACAAAAAGGGATAAGATAGATTTAGCCCCGGATAAACCACCCCCTATGTTGTGAAAGGAGTTTCTTGGTGCAAAACAAGCAAATCACTGATTTTACCGAAGGTAGTATTCTTCGCCACTTGATAGTATTCTCCGTTCCCATGCTACTTGGGAACCTTTTACAGGCCTTATACAATACTGTAGATAGTATCTGGGTAGGACGTTATATTGGTCCTAACGCTCTGGCCGCCGTGTCAGTGGGCTTTCCCATTATTTTCGCCTTAATCGCTATGGTTAACGGCATCACCATGGCTACAACCATCTTGGTGTCCCAGTACTTTGGAGCACAGCAGCATGAGCGATTGGTCAGAACTGTTACCAATTCACTAATCTTGCTGACTGTGTTAGGGCTTGTGATCTCAGTCATTGGCGTTACTTTTCGCCGCCCCTTACTGCAATTGATCAATACACCTGCCGAGATTATCGATATGGCCTCGGAATACTTGGCCATATTCATGGCGGGACTAATTGGCATGTTCCTATATAACGTAGCTAGTGCCGTACTTAGGGGTCTAGGGGACTCCCGCACTCCCCTACGTTTTCTGGCTTATGCAACTGTGTTGAACATCATTCTTGATCCGCTCTTTATTTTTGGCTTTGGGCCCATCCCCAAGATGGGGGTAGCCGGTGTAGCTCTGGCAACGATTATTGCCCAGGGTATCTCAGCGGTCGTCTCCCTGAGATATCTTTATGTGAAGTCAGGGCTCTTAAATTATGAACCTGGGATGTTTCGGCTAGATTGGGAGCTAACGGCCTTGACCTTTCGTATTGGACTACCTGCCGGGGTTCAACAGGTACTTGTTTCTATGAGTGCAGTTGTGGTCAACTCCATTGTCAATAGCTTTGGTGCCACTGTCATCGCAGGCTTTGGTGCCGCTTCTCGCCTGGATCAATTTGCCTTTATGCCCTCAATGAGCATGGGTCTAGCTGTGTCTGCCCTGGTGGGTCAAAACCTGGGAGCCGGTAAACCTGAGCGGGTGGCAGAGACAGTAAAATGGAGTGCCATCCTCGCTTCTAGCATCACTGCTATCGTCTCTGTGATTGCCATTCTACGCCCCGATATTCTCATGGTGCTTTTCACTAAGGATGAAGCAGTTCTACGAGAAGGCTCCCGGTACCTAAGGTATGTTTCCCTATCATACATCCCTATGGCTTTAATGTTCACTATCGGGGGCGTTATCAGAGGTGCCGGCGATACTATAGCTACCATGTTCCTGACCCTTGGCTCTCTTTGGATAGTTAGGGTGCCTTTAGCTAGGTATCTTTCCTCCATACCGGAGCTGGGAGTGGGAGGAGTCTGGCTCGCCATTGCCTTAGGTAGTGTGATGGGCTTTATCTTCCACTTCATCTACTACAAAACCGGCCGCTGGAAAGAGCGTGTCTTGGTGCAACGAACCGCTGAAAGCAATTAAGGCAATGAGAAATGCGGCCCTAGGGCCGCATTTTGCCATATATCTACTTGGTACCGGCCGCCTTGAGCAATCTATCACCTATGGGCACCATCTGTCTTTTCCTCTTTTCAAAAGTAGCCACTTCCAAAATACCGTAGTGTTTTAGGGTTCGTAGAGCTTCAGAGTAGTTGCGCCCTACGTCCTTGGGAGCGTGGGCATCAGACCCTAGAGTCACAGGCACACCATAGTCAGTGATCATCTCTAGGAACCGTCCATATGCCTGGGATGTCCCGTATCCCTCGAAATTGAACGCCCGGGTATTGACCTCCAAACACATATCTTGCCTGAGGGCAGCGGCTACCACCTCACCTAAAGCATCTCTAGCAGCCTTCCCATCTTCCCCCTTAGGCCAAGGCACCGCTTGCCAGCCTAGATGTATGTGGGCCAATGAATCAAACAGACCACTTTCTATAGCCTTCTTGGTGTAATCAAGGTATTGCAGAAGCAACGCAGTTGGCTCTGCCTCAATCAGGCTAATATACTGCATCTGATACATAGGCAGGAAGTGTACCGTGCCGAGGGCAAAATCCAAAGGCAATGAATCTAAGAACTCACCTAAGGGCTCTTCATACCCGGCAAAATAGTCGACCTCAAGCCCCCGCTTGATCCGGATGGAAGTCGTTTTCGCTGCGGCAGCTAGCTGCTCAAGATAGATACTAAGCTCATTCTCCTGCATCCAAGCAGATGGAATCTGGTGGCAAAACTCCTCGGGAAGATACTGCCGGGAGGTATGTTCTGTAAAGCACACTTCCTCGATCCCGAGTCTCCTCACCTTATCCAAATAGTCTTCCATAGACCCCGTAGCATGGCGGGAAAACACCGTATGCAAATGATAATCTACTAGCACTACCCATCCCCCTCATGTGCACCTGAACCCTCAAAGCTCAAACTCTCTAGACATTTTCACTGGATAGGCTCCGGCGAAATAGCCTTAGAACAGAGTCCTTCTCTAGGTTACCACAACCAGGTTAAGAATCAATGAACAAGACAAAACCCCATTGACAGCCCAAAGGCCCGGTCATATAATACAATTAAACGGTTGTTTAATCGTTGAATACACTATAGAGGTGAGAAATGTGGCCGAGTGCAATCGTTCACGACAAGATATCTGTGACCAATACTGTCCTAGCTGCCAGGAGAGAGACAGATTACGAGAAAAAGTCTTGGAGGTGGCTGGTCTGTCTGAGCTTTTCAAGGTGCTTGGTGATGAGACCAGAACCAAGATTATCTACCTCCTATCTGAAGAGGAACTATGTGTCTGTGATCTAGCTGAAATCCTGGACATGTCTTTACCGGCAATATCTCATCACCTGCGGCTACTAAAGGCTATGCGCTTGGTCAGGTACCGCCGTGAAGGCAAGCAAGTCTACTATACATTAGATGATGGTCATATAGTTAGCTTAATCCATCAAGCTCAAGAACACTATGCTGAAGAAAGGTAGGAAACATCATGCCCACAATAGAACTGGCCGAATCCACTGCCAAGCATTACCCCTTGCATGGCCTTGATTGTGCCAATTGTGCAGCTAAGATCGAGGCCCGATTGCAGCAGGAGCTAGACCCAGGGGCCACGATTAGCTTCGCAACTGGCACCTTACTGATAGACCCCAACAAGGTATCCCAGGCTCAGATCATTATCGATTCCTTGGAACCGGGTGTTAAGATTATCATGGACGACAATGACCCCGGCTTAGGAGCTAAATCCGGAGCTCCAGGGGATCATCATACGAATGTACAGATCTGGCCATTGGTCGCCGCCAGTTTGCTGTTTACTTTTGGACTCATCTTTCAGTCTAACTTGCGGGCGATAGCTGGCCCCTGGGGTGAATACCTTGTCTTTCTAACAGCCTACTTCCTTGTGGGTCATGGGGTCATTACCGTGGCAGTCCGTAATGCTTGTCGTGGCCAAGTCTTTGATGAGAATTTCCTCATGACCATCGCTACCCTCGGAGCCTTTGCCATTGGCAATTTGCCCGAAGCCGTAGGGGTCATGCTGTTTTACTATGTCGGGGAATTGTTGCAGGATATAGCTGTATCCCGCTCCCGCAACTCTATCGAGGCACTACTTGAGATTCGGCCGGAATTTGCCAACCTAAAGATGATAGATAGCATCAAAGCCGTGGATCCTGCCGAGGTTGCGGTAGGCAGCGTGATTATGGTGCGGCCAGGAGAAAGGGTACCCCTTGACGGAGAAGTCCTCACAGGAGATTCCTTTGTCGACACTTCAGCCTTGACTGGAGAGTCTGTGCCAAGACGAGTATCTCCCGGTGAAACGGTGCTGGCAGGTATGATCAACCACTCAGG